>CBDUNP010000373.1:0-3261 GCA_965368605.1 uncultured bacterium
CCAACGTCCGCGAGGCCATGGAAGAGGTCCGCACCGCGCTGCTCGAAGCCGACGCGCACTATGAAGTCGTCGAAGACTTCACCGAAGCCGTCCTCCAGAAAGCCATCGGCGAAGAGGTCCTCTCCTCACTCAAGCCCGCTCAGCAGATGATCGGCATCGTCAACGACGAGCTCGTCCGCGTGCTCGGCGGCGAAGACGACGACACCGCCGCCGACCCCTCGCAGCCCGCGCAACCCCCGATCATGTTCGTCGACCCCGGCCCGACCGTCATCATGATGGCCGGCCTCCAGGGCTCGGGTAAAACCACCACCTGCGGCAAGCTCGCCGGGTATCTCAAGAAGCGCGACAAGCACGTCATGCTCTGCGCCGCCGACCTCCAACGCCCCGCCGCGGTCACCCAGCTGGAAGTCCTCTCTAAACAGGTCCAGGACGAAGCGCCAGGCTCCGGCAGTGTGCATTTTTATTCCGAGCCCGACAAGGTCGCCGAGTACGGCAAGGCCGTCGGCGCCGCCGTCACCGTCTGCCGCAACGCCATGAAAGCCGCCAAGGCCGCCAACTGCGACGTCCTCATCCTCGACACCGCCGGCCGGCTCCACGTCAACGACGACCTCATGGGCGAGCTCCGCCAGGTCAACACCGCCGTCAACCCCCACCAGATCTATCTCGTCATCGACGCCATGACCGGCCAGGACGCCGTCAACTCCGCCAAAGCCTTCAACGACCAGCTCGAACTCGACGGCGTCATCCTCACCAAGTTCGACTCCGACACACGCGGCGGCGCCGCACTCTCCGTCAAGAAAATCACCGGCAAGCCCATCAAGTTCATCGGCGTCGGCGAAAAACTCGACGCGCTCGAAGAGTTCCACCCTTCACGCATCGCCTCACGCATCCTCGGCATGGGCGACATCGTCTCGCTCGTCGAGAAAGCCCAGGAACAGGTCAGCGAAGAAGAAGCCCTCGCCCTGCAGGACAAGATGGCCCAGGGCAAGATGACCATGGACGACTTCCTCAAGCAGCTCCGCATGATGCGCAAGATGGGCTCGATGAAGTCCCTGCTGGGCATGCTCCCCGGCGTCGGCAGCCAGCTCAAGGACATCGACCTGGACGACAAGGAAATCAACCGCACCGAAGCCATCATCCAGTCGATGACTCAACACGAGCGCAAAGACATCGACATCCTCACCGCCAGCCGCCGCCGCCGCATCGCCTCCGGGGCCGGCACCGACCAGCAGGCCGTCGGCAAGCTCGTCAAAGGCTTCGAGATGGTCTCCAAGATGGGCAAGCAGATGTCCGGCATGGGCGCCATCGGCAAGATGAAAGCCATGCGCGGCATGGACCCCGCCATGATGGGCGGGATGGGCGGCATGCCCCGCATGAAAGGCTCCACCAAACAGAAGCCCAAGTTCAAGCAACGCAAACGCAAACGCCGCTGACCCCCGCCCCGCAATTAAACGAACTATCCGACCCCACGCCCCAAGCCGCTTGCGGCTTAGCGCTCTGTTGCCCCAGAAGCGGGCACCACCGCGCGAAGACGTCTACAAACACCTATTGCCCCACGCGTTATAAGTCGATATATTGTCACACCATGACACGCACGCCCCACATCCACAGCGTCGCCGTTAGCTGAGGGGACGACCCCCACGCCCGCACACCGGTCCCAGGCGACCGGCAAGCGTTATCCTGACATCACAATTACCCGCCCCAAACCTCGGCCACACGGAATCCTCCTGTTTCGCTGAGGCTACTCATCACCCGATACCACGCCATGACCACCACGCCCCCCGCCAACGAACTCGCCAAGCAGTACCGCCCCGAAGACGTCGAGGCCCAGGTCGCCGAGAAATGGCTCGCCGCCAACGCCTTCCACGCCGAGCCCGACGCGAAAGGCGATCCCTACGCCATCGTCATCCCCCCGCCGAACGTCACCGCCGCCCTGCACATGGGCCACGCGCTCAACAACACGCTCCAGGACATCCTCATCCGCTGGCACCGCATGCTCGGCGACAACGCCATGTGGATGCCCGGCACCGACCACGCCGGCATCGCCACACAGACCGTCGTCGATAAACGCTTGCAAGCCGAGGGCCAACCCGCGCTCAAGGACTACAAAAAGATCGAGGCCGAGGGCAAGGGCGGCCGCGAGCAATTCATCGAAAAAGTCCAGGCATGGAAAGACGAATACGAAGAAGTCATCACCGGCCAACTCAAAAGTATGGGTTGCTCCTGCGACTGGGAACGCCAACGCTTCACCATGGACGACCAGTGCGCCAAGGGCGTCCGCGAAGCCTTCTTCCGCCTCTTTAAAGACGGCCTGATCTACCGCGGCAAACGCCTCGTCAACTGGGACCCCGTCACACAAACCGCCCTCGCCGACGACGAGGTCGAATCGCAGGACATCGACGGCCACTTCTACTACATGAAGTACCCCGTCATCGACGACAAGGGCCAACCCACCGGCGACCACGTCACCGTCGCCACCACACGCCCCGAAACCATGCTCGGCGACACCGCCGTCGCCGTGAACCCCCGCGACACCGCACGCGGCCAATACATCGGCCTGCGCGTCGAGCTCCCCATCGTCGGCCGACACATCCCCATCATCGGCGACGACTACGTCGTCATCCCCGACCCGGACTCCGACGACTCAAAAGCCAAGATGGCTAGCGGCTTCCTCAAAGTCACCCCCGCCCACGACCCCAACGACTGGGAGATCGGCCTCCGCCAGGGCCTGAACGTCATCAACGTCATGGCCCCCGACGGCTCGATCAGCAAAGACCACGGCTGGGACGACTTCGACAACTGGCAGGACAAACCTAACGCCGACAGCGCAGCGCTCAGCGCCCTGCTCGGCCAGTCCCGCGAGCAGGCCCGCAAAACGATCGTCAAATGGTTCGAGGAACACGACCTCCTCGAAGAAGTCAAGCCCTACCGCCACGCCGTCGGCCACAGCTACCGCTCGCACGTCCCCGTCGAGCCTTACCTATCCGACCAGTGGTACGTGAAAGTCACCGACGACCGCCTGCGCGGCGCAGCCATCGACGCCATGGTCCCCGACCAGCGCGCCCCATTCTCCGAAGCATACGCCTACGAACGCAAGCTCAACCAGAAACAACTCGCCAACGACGCCGCCCCCCCCAACGGCGGCGCCGCGAACTGCAAGGACCAGCTCCGCTTCTACCCCGAACGCTACGCCAAAACCTTCCAGCACTGGCACGAAAACCTCCGCGACTGGTGCATCTCAAGACAACTCTGGTGGGGGCA
>CBDUNP010000374.1:0-3246 GCA_965368605.1 uncultured bacterium
ACGACTTCCTGTTGCGCCCGCCCAAGCTTCCAATACCCGTACGCCATCGTCAGCTGATACAGGTCGGTCAGCAGCCCGAATGAGGCCCGATACAGCTGGTTATTTCGGCCCATGATGAATCTCCTTACATAGTGTATATATTACACTATGAGGCCTGTCAAGCCAATCATGCCCTAAAACGTACAAACAGGGCCATTCTCACATATCCGCAACCGACCAGCCCTCCGCCAGTTTCGTCTTTCCGGGGATCCTGATTATAAGCAGGGCCACTGATTCGGCCGACTCGCGCCGCCGTGCCTGAAGCCGTAGGCCAGCAATTAGTTCAACGGTTACACCATCACGATGGACATCCGTATCGGGTACGCCCAACGGCCGGCCATAGATACCATTATGCCCATGACTAACATCAAACCCGTTTAGTATCGGACCTGTCTCACCATTGCACTTTCCCTAATGCTGAAAAAGAATGACCCACTGAAACCGATCAGCCAGATAGTTCAGAAAATGTCTTGCGTGCAAAAAAACAACTCTCTATAACAACACCAACGGAAGCGGGTAGGCGACGCACCCGCATATCCCTGGCCCCTCTATTATCACCGGGAAGGAAACCACCATGCCATCACTGAGCGAACGGCTTGCACAACTCAAACGATCCATCCGTACCCGACTCGCACGACGCTTCCCAACGCAACAACCCACGCATCCAGACCAACCAAGGCCCGCGATGGAAACGCTTGAAGAACGCATGCTCCTTTCCGCCACGCTGATCGTGGACGCCGGCATCGACCTCAACACCGACGAGGGCCAGGAAGCCGTCTTCGCCGGCACCTTTGAGGACACCGACGCCGGCGGCGGGACGCCCGGCACCTTCGTGAACACACAACTAACCAACACCGGCGACGACGAACGCCAGCACGACATCGACGGCAACCGCGCGGTCTGGGAAAGCGCCGGCGAGATCTTCTTCTTCGACGGCACCATCGACGAGTTCGGCACGCCCAACGTCATCAACGTCACCGGCAACACCCCAGCCTCCGAGAGCGACCCACACATTTCAGGCGATCACATCGTCTGGGCGGGCGGCGGTGTACACGCCTACAACATCACCACCGGCATCACCACCACCCTGACCACCGGGGGCGTAGCGAACCCGGAAATCGACGGGGATATCGCCGTCTGGTCCGAGCTGAATGGCTCGTTCTTCACCATCATGATGGCAGACCTTTCCGCGGCCTCGCCCACCGCCGTGGCAGTGCCCTCGACGATCACCGGCAACCAGCGCGACCCCAAGATCAGCGGTGACAACATCATCTGGCTGGCGCCCGGCGCGGGCAGCTTCAACGATGTCTATGTCCACAACCTGACGACCGGCATCACCACCAACGTCTCAAACACGGCCTACGCCGAAACCGCCCACCAGATCGATGACGGCGTCATCGTCTGGTCCGGCACCGACCCGAGCGCCGCTTCACCGATCGCCAACGTCTACGTGTTCGACGGCCGGGGCTTTGACGGCACGGGCGCCGCGCCCGCCGTGGTGAACCTCGGCTCCGCGGCACTCTATGACGTCGTCCCTCAGGTCTCCGGCGCTAATATCGTCTGGGACGGCAACGCCGACGTCTTCCACCACAACCTCGACACCGGAATCACCACCAACATCACCAACGCGCCCGCGTCCTCACTCACCGAGCCCGACATCTCCGGCTCGAACATCACCTGGTCCACCGGCAACGAGGTCTTCCTCTACAGCCTCGACACCGGGATCACCACCAACATCAGCAACAGCCCGATGGTCGATACCCAGGCGCTCGTCTCGGGCAACAACGTCGTCTGGCTCGGGCAGAACTCGATCTTTACACCTAGGGAAGTTTTCTTCGCCTCGGGCCAAGCCCCCCCGGCGACCTTCACCGTGGACTGGGACTTCGGTGACGGCACGGTCATCACCGATACCACACTCGACCAGACACACACCTACGCCGACAACGGCAACTACACCGTGACCCTCACCGTCAACGCCAGCGACGGCCGTGTCTCCACCGACACGCTCACCGCAGTGATCGACAACGTCGCGCCCGATGTCGTCGCCATCGACGGCCCGACCGAGTCGCTGCGTGGCCAGGCGTTGACCTTCTCCAGCAGCTTCACCGACCCGGGCACCGCCGACACACACACCACCGAGTGGTCTGTCACCGACAGCCTCGGTGCGGTGGTCGCGACGGGCACCGGCACGGAGCTGACCTACACACCCGAGACGACCGGCACCTTCGACGTGACCTTCACCGTCACCGATGACGATGGCGGCGTCGGGAGTTCCGCCACGACCAGCAGCGTCCAGGTCATCCTCGTGGGCACCGACCCGCTTGACCCGTCACAGACCACCGTCCAGATCGCCGGCAGCAATGGCCGAGACATCATCCGCGTCAGCAAGTCCAACCAGACCGCCGGCGCCCTGAAAGTCATCGTCCACGAGCTGGACTCCGGCAACGTCACCGTCCTGGATAACATCACCGGCGCCGACCGCATCATCGCGGACGGTCGCGGGGGCAACGACCACATCAAGGTCCAGAATAACGCCGGGCTCATCACCGCGGAACTCTTCGGCGGCGACGGCAACGACTGGGTCCGCGGCGGTCAGGCCAGCGACTTCATCTCAGGCGGTGACGGCAACGACCTGCTTGCCGGCGGTGACGGCCGGGACGTGCTCGTTGGGGGGCTCGGTAGCGACCTGGTCATCGGGCACAACGACGACGACATCCTCATCGGCGGTGTCTACGCACTGCACCGCGACCCCGCCGCCGCCCGCGCGATCCTCGCCGAGTGGACCCGGCAGGACGTGAACTACGCAGGCCGTGTCGACAACCTCACCAACGGCACCGGGCTCAACGGCAGCTACGTCCTCAACGACACCACCGTCTTTGATGACAATGCCTTCGATATCCTCCTGGGCCTCCGCGGTGTCGACTGGTTCCACGCCAACGACGCACAGGACCTGACCGACCAGCGACGCAATGAAATCCTCTCCGATACCGAGCTGGACTTCGTCGACGTCGATGTCGATTACATCGTGTAAACCGTCAATACTTAATAATTACAAACCCGTGTCCCCGGACACGGGTTTTTTTTATGCGCACCAAGCTAAAATGATTCATGCCTGACAACAACCATCAATTAGGCCTAAGCCGCTTTCGGCGTAGCGCTACACCCCGGCCGTCGCCGCGTCCCGGCGGAACGCCAGCCTCGGGTGGG
>CBDUNP010000375.1:0-3242 GCA_965368605.1 uncultured bacterium
AATGCGACATGTGCAAGGCCGGGCTCCGTGAACACTGCCGGGACCGCACGGTCTTGGGCATCGCCGGGCGCGACGGCTGCTTCGCTGAACAGTTCACACTCCCGGTCTGGAACCTGATCGAGGTGCCGGACAACATTGATGACGACCACGCGGTCTTCACTGAACCCCTGGCCGCGGCGTACCAGATCGTCCGCCAGCTCACGGTCGAGGGCCGGCCTTACATCACCGTGCTGGGTGACGGACGGCTGGGCCTGCTCTGTGCGCAGGTGATGAGCCAGCTCAACGCGACTGTCCGATGTGTCGGCAACCACACCGAGAAACTCCAGCTCTGTGAGAAATGGGGCGTCAAGCACCGCCTGCTCAAAGACGTCGGCCTGCGCAACGACCAGGACATCGTCGTGGACTGCACAGGCTCCCCCACCGGGTTCACCACCGCGCTGAGCATGGTCCGCCCCCGTGGGACGATCGTGATGAAAACGACCGTCGCCCCGCACGACCAGATCAAGCCCGCCGACCTGGCGCCGCTGGTCATCAACGAGATCAACCTGATCGGCAGCCGATGCGGCCCGTTCAGTGAAGCGATCTCGGCACTGTCCAGCGAATCGATCGACGTGGTGAGCCTGATCAGCCGACGCGCCAAGCTCGCCGATGCCGTAGATGCCATGAAAACAGCGGCAAAACCGGACGTGATCAAGGTCTTGCTTGAGCCTTAACCCTCGGAACCGCTTGGTTGAGACTTCCCCGGAAGACGACACGGTTTTCAGGGAATAGCAGGTTTCGCTTAGCCGCCGATCACGCCCGTGATGAGCATGATCGCCACGACCAGCGCGACCGCGATGCGGTAATACCCAAACACCGCCATCCCGTGTTTCTTCAGATAACTTACCATCCACTTGACCGCGATGACCGCCGAGACGAACGCGGCCAGCGAACCTAAGAGCATCTCGACCGGGCCGTAGTTTTCGAGCATCACCCGACCGTGTTTCATCAGGTCGTAACACGTCGCCGCGCCCAGCGTGATCACACCCAGCAGGAAGCTGAACTCGACCGCCGACACCAGACTCAGCCCGACCATCACGCCGGCGACGATCGTGATCAGGCTGCGCGACACACCCGGCCACATGGCCAGGCACTGCGCAAAACCGATGATCAATGCCATGCGCCAGGTCAGGTCCATCAGGTCCATCCCTTCGCGTGGCTTGATGTCGCCGCGGTGGGCGTGCCAACGGTCGGCCAAGAGGATGACCGCCCCACCGAACAGCCAGGCGATGACGATCGGCCAGGGGCCAAACAGATTTTCTTTAATCACATCGTTTAAGGTCAGCCCGATGAAGGCGGCGGGGACGAAGGCGGCAAAGATGTTCATGGACAACCGTTGCCCGGCCGGATCCAGACCGACCACCCCAAGCGCCATCTGCTTGATCCGTCCGGCATAGAGCCCAAGCACCGCCACGATCGCACCGGCCTGGATGCAGATCGCGTAGGCGTCTGCCGCATCCTTGGCCGAGTCCGACCCCGTGGTCAGGCCCAGCAGTTCCTGGACCACCAGCAGGTGGCCTGTCGAACTGACCGGGAGATACTCGGTCAGCCCCTCTACGATCCCTAATATGATTGCCTGCCACCAGGTCATCTAAGCTCCAATATCTGGGTATCACGAATCTCCCCCACGATAGGATCTATCGGTTAAGCAGACATTAAATACCCAACAGTAATACAATTACCTAATTTACCACCCCAGCCTTGCCCCGGAGCCCGGGGATTGCTAATATCTGTTAATCCGGATATATGGATGAATATATGAGCCACTTTGCCAAACAACTTAAAGAGCGTGTCCTGTTCATGGATGGTGCGATGGGCACCTCGATCCATGCCATCGATGACCTGGAGCTTGAGCGGGATTACCTCGGCCGAGAAAACTGCACCGAGGTGTTGCTACTGACCCGGCCGGAGGTGATCCAGGGGATCCACGAAACCTTCCTGGAAGCCGGGGCGGACGCGGTCGAGACCGACTCGTTCAACAGCAGCGTCCACACCATGGAGGACCAGGATTTATCCGACCGCGTCCACGAGCTGAACAAGCTGGCCGCCCAAATCGCGCGCAAGGCTTGCGATAAGTATTCAACGCCCGACAAGCCGCGATTTGTCATCGGCTCAATCGGGCCCGGCACCAAGCTGATTACGCTGGGCAACATCGACTGGGACACGATGCACGCCAGCTATGCCGAGCAGGTCCGGGGCCTGATCGATGGTGGCGCGGACGTCCTGCTCATCGAAACGGCGCAGGATATTCTTCAGGTCAAGTGCGTCATCAGCGCTGCCCTGACGGTCCTGGAAGAAAAAGGCCTGACCCCCGACACCGGCGACAACGACGGCGACATCCCCATCATGGTGCAGGTCACCATCGAGCAGGGCATGGGGACCACGCTGATCGGCACAACCATCGCGGGCGTCGCGGCGGCGCTGCACGACCTGCCGATATTTTCGCTGGGGATGAACTGCGCCACCGGCCCGGGCGAGATGGCGGAGCACGTGAACTACCTGGCCAAGCACTGGCCCGGCAAGATCAGCCTGCTGCCCAACGCCGGCCTGCCTGCGCTGGTCGACGGCCAAACTGTGTTCCCGCTTCAGCCCGAACCGTTCGCAGAGAAAGTGGCGGAGTTCGTCGAGTCTTGTGGCATCCACATCGTCGGCGGCTGCTGCGGGACAACCCCGGGGCATATTGCCAAGCTCGTCGAGGTCGTCGGCAATCGCCCGCCCGCCAAGATCGCCAAGGAACCTTGGGCCCCCACGATTTCTTCGCTGATGGAGGCGGTCGAATACCGCCAGGACCTGTCGATCCTGAATATCGGTGAACGTACCAACGCCTCGGGTTCGCGCAAGTTCAAGCGGCTCCTGGAAGAGGAGAACTGGGACGAGATCATGAGCCTGGCCCGGGACATGGTCCGCGAGGGCTCGCACGTCATCGACGTGAATGTGGATTACGCCGGGCGGGACAACGTCAAAGACATGGACACGGTCGTCGGCCTACTGGTCCAGCAGGTCAACGCCCCGCTGATGCTCGACTCGACCCAGCCCGCCACGATCGAGGCGGGGCTCAAGCGGGCGGGCGGCAAGTGCATCATCAACTCGGCAAACCTTGAAGATGGTGAAGAAAAGTTCGCCACGATGTGCTCGCTTGCGAAGAAGTACGGCGCGGGGCTGGTGCTCGGGACGATCGACGAAGACCCCGAAGAAGCGATGGC
>CBDUNP010000376.1:0-3233 GCA_965368605.1 uncultured bacterium
CGCCGCCGTCGATGGCAGTGGCGCGTTGATCGGTGGCGGCCTGTTCGAGGCATGGCAGGGCTTGAGCCTGGACGTGCTTGACGGCGACCTCGACGGCGACGGGTTTGTCGGCATCAACGACCTGAACATCATCCTGGCCAACTGGAACCAGTCGGTCCCGCCGGGCAACCCGTTGGCAGACCCCAGCGGCGATGGCTTCGTCGGGATCGATGACCTCAATGAAGTCTTAGGCAACTGGAACGCGGGCACGCCGCCGACGATGGCGGTGCCCGAGCCCGGGACGCTTGGCCTGCTGCTTAGCTCAGCCGGGGTGCTGATGCGTGGCCGCCGGTCCTGGTAATCACTGTGAAACACGGCGGACGAACTAACTAATCACGAATCAGGGTGGATTTTTATGCAAGACCTAGGAACAACAACTTCTGGCAGAGGTGTCCGATCAATAAGTTCGGGCGCGGATATTCTACGGCATGCGACGGTTGTGTTGGCGTCACTGCTCCCCGTCTTGCTGCTGTGTGTGTCGTGTGCGCACGCCGATTTGCCTGCCGACGTTGAGCACGGCGTGATCTACGCCGGAGAGAATGAGTTCGCGGGCTGGCCGGCGAACGAGGGGATGTGGCAGTGGGGCGATGAGGTGCTGGTCGGGTTCAACCTGACCCGGGTCAAGCAGCGCGACGACTACCACAACGTCGACCAGGAAGCCTACATGTGGGTGAACTTCGCACGCAGCCTGGACGGCGGGAAGACCTGGACAACCGAGTCCCACCCGGAAGTGAGTATCCCCGGCGGGTTCGACGCCGAGGGGAATTACCGAAAACAGTCGGGCTACCCCGCGATCAAGAAGACGCAAACCAGCCCGGGCGGGATCAACTTCACCCACCCGGACTTCGCGCTCAAGGCCCGCGACGACCGGTTCTGGTTCTCCTACGACCGCGGCCACAACTGGGAAGGGCCATACAAACTCCCCCAGGCGGACAAGGCCTATATTAAAGCCCGCACGAACTACCACGTTATTGATTCGCAGACCGCGCTGCTGTTTTATGAAGCGACGGACATCCCCTACGAGCAGGGCGAGCACCTGCGCGTGATGGTGATGCTCACGGAAGACGGGGGCAAGACGTTTAAGCGGATCGCCTGGCTGACACCTGACCCATTGAATGTCGATATCGCGCTGGCCAAGCCGGCCTACGCCTGCATGCCCGGGGTGATGGGGCTTGAAGACGGCACCGTGCTGGCGGCGGTGCGCTGGAGTGTGGCGCGTCACAAATGGACCGACCTGATGGCGTCGGAAGACGGCGGCCACACCTGGCAGCGACGCAGCATCATCTTTAACCGCAACAACAACCCCGCGAGCCTGATTGACTTAGGCGGCGGCCGTGTCGCGGCGATCTACGGGTACCGCAACGAGCCCTACGGCATCCGCGCGAAGATCAGCGAAGACGCCGGCGTGACCTGGTCGGACGAGTTCGTGCTATGTGATGACGGCCGGGAGTGGGACCTTGGATACATCCGTGCGGCGAAACGCGAAGATGGGAAGATTCTGGCGATTTACTACCACACGACCGAGGCCATGCCGGACGAGTTCATTGCCTGCACGATATGGGACCCACCTTCGGTCACGACGCCGATGCGTCAACTCGCTGTGGCCGAGGATGGCACGATCATCGATCAACCGATGCGTTTCAGCCCGGATGAGCCCGGCGTGCCGATCGAGTCGGAACACGCTCTATTGCAACCCGACCGGGGAGACTTTTCGATCCATGGGAAGTTCCGTACAGCCTTGAATCAAATCGACAAGAACCAGGCGCTGATCGATAATCAGCACGCGCTGGGTGGCTTCGGCGTGATGGTGGGGCGATCCAGCCGGGGCTACCACGGCAAGCTCTTCTTCTGCGTCACCGGGCCGGGCGAGGGGGACGACGTGACGCTATACAGCGATGAAAGGGTCGATGACGACCGCCCACACACGTTCAGCGTGTCCGTCAAAGACGGTGTGATGCGCATGATCGTGGATGGGGTCGAGCAGAAAACCACCGCGACCTACGGCAGCGGAACCACCGCAAACGCGCCCCCGCAGGCCCCCGTCACCATCGGGGCGAATTTCGTGGGGACTATCTCTGAACTCAGGATCGAAGCCGGTCATTCGAGTCAAGCAAGGTAACGACGACTATGGGTCTAACGACGCTCGACATCCTGGTACTCATCGCCTACGGCCTGATGATCACGGCCTTGGGTTTCTACTTCGCTAAGAAGAACACAGACACGGAGGCGTACTTCGTTGGCGGTCGATCCATGAGCGGCTGGGTCGTCGGATTGAGCCTGGTGGGGACCTCGATCAGCTCGATTACGTTCCTCTCGTTCCCGGCTGACTCATTCAAGACCGGCTGGCTGCGGTTTATCGGGACGCTGGCGCTTCCGTTAGGGGTGCTGGTGGCGGCGTATGTGTTCCTCCCGTTCTTCAGACGCACGCCAACGACCACGGCCTATCAATACCTCGAACGGCGGTTCGGCCCCTCGGTGCGTGCGTATGGCGCGGGCGCGTTTGTGTTCGGGCAGGTCGTTCGTGTGAGCATCATCCTTTACCTGTTAGGCGTGTTGATGCATGAGATGCTCGGCGTGCCGACGGTCTGGTGCATCGTGATCGGCGGCGTGATTGTCGCGGCGTACACCATCATCGGCGGCATCGAGGCGGTGATATGGACCGACGTGATCCAGACGATCATCCTCGCGGTCGGGGGAGTGATATGCCTGCTGGTGATTATCGGGAAACTGCCCGGCGGGCTCGGCGAAATCTTCGAGGTCGCCCAGCGGGACCAGAAGCTGTCCGTCGCCGAGTGGCGAGATGGCGTCCCGCACGACATTGGGTACGGGTTCACACTTCAGACCAAGACGGTCACGATGCTCTTCCTGGCCGGGCTCTTTGTCTGGCTGACCGAGTACTCGTGTAATCAGAACATTGTGCAGCGGTACTGTACGTCCCGGAGCATGAGCGAGGCACGCAAGGCGATGCTCATCTGTGTCTGTGCCAGCCTCCCGATCTGGGCGTTCTACAGGTTTCTGGGGACATCACTGTATGTGTATTTCGACCGCTTCCCGACACCCGAAACCACCGCCATGCTCGAAGGCACGACGAAAGCGGAGCATGTGCTTCCATTCTTCATACTGAATTACCTTCCGTCGGGCGTCACGGGGCTGGTCATCGCGGCGGCGCTGGCGGCGGCGATGAGCTCGCTGGA
>CBDUNP010000377.1:0-3225 GCA_965368605.1 uncultured bacterium
ACGATATGACAACGCGCCCACACGTAGACGCCTTTAATCCAACATGCCCCGGACCGATCATCCCCCGCTGTCGTTTACAGCTCCTGAATCTCTTTGGACTTCGCGGTGATCAACTCATCCACCTGCGCCTCGTACGTCTTCAGGAGTTTCTGCACGTCTTCCTTCGCGCCTTCGGCGTCGTCTTCGCTGAGGTGCAGCGTCTTGTCCTTGACCGCCTGGTCGACGTGTTTGTTCGCGTCACGCCGGGCGTTGCGGATGGTGACTTTCGCCTGTTCACCCATCTGCTTGACCGAACCGATCAGCTGCGTGCGTCGCTCGCCGGACAACACCGGCAGGACCAGACGGACCTGTTTGGCTTCGACCACCGGGTTCAGCCCCAGGCCCGCCGCCTCGATCGCCTTGCCGATCTCCTTGACGCAGGACGCATCAAAAGGCTTGATCAGGATCTGCGTCGGCTCGGGGACCGTCACCCGCGCAAGCTGCCGCAGTTCCGTCGGGGCGCCGTAGTAATCCACCTTGATAAAATCGACCAGCGCCGTCGACGCGCGCCCGGTCCGCACGCCGCGCAGCTCGTTCTTCAGGTAGTCGACGGCCTTATCCATCGCCTCTTCACAAATCAGTAACGTTTCATCGATATCCATTTTGGAATCTCCGATCGTCCATCTTCGATTTTCAATCTGTCTTGGCGGCAGATTGCGGATCGAAGATCGACTATGACCAAATCAATCTAATACCACCTTCGTCCCGTGCGACTTGCCCGAGACCACTTCCGCGATGTGCCCGGGCGCCTTCATATCAAACACGATAATCGGGATGCCGCGTTTCCGGCACATATCAAACGCCGTCAGATCCATCACCTGCAGGTCCCGGTCGATCGCGTCCTTGAACTTGAGCGTGTCGAACCGCTTGGCGTCGGCGTGCTTCATCGGGTCTTTGTCGTAGATGCCATCGACCTTGGTCGCCTTGAGCAGCACGTCCGCGTTGATCTCGGCAGCCCGAAGCGAGGCGGCTGAGTCGGTTGTGAAAAACGGGTTGCCGGTCCCGGCGACGAAGATGACGACGCGGCCTTTTTCCAGGTGTCGGCTGGCGCGGCCCCGGATAAAGGTCTCCGCCACCGCCGAGAGGTTGATCGCGCTGAGGACCCGGGCCGGCTGGCCGATCTTCTCGAGCATTTCTTTGAGCGCCAGCCCGTTGATTGCCGTCCCGAGCATGCCCATCTGGTCGGCGGTCGCCTGGGCGATGCTGCCCTGCTGCGCGAGGGTTGCGCCGCGGATGATGTTCCCGCCACCGACCACGACCGCCAGCTCCGTGCCGACCCTCGCCGCGGCGGCGATCTCCTTGGCGATCACTTCCAGCTCCGGGCCGTCGATCCCGAACCCGCCGGGCTTGCAGAACGCCTCACCGCTGATCTTTAACAGGACCCGCTTGTACGCCGGCTTCCCGGAGGGGGCCTGTTGGGTCTGATCCGTCGCTTGAGTCATCGTGATTCCTAGAAAGTCATTAGGAGGGCTGTCAGACGGGCATCTTACACCACTTGCCGCCGCTTGGCCCGCGCGGATTTTACCCGCCGAACTCGTCCTCGAAATCCTTAAGGTCTTTGCCGAACGCCTCCCAGAAATCATCCTTTTGGGGTTTCTTCGGCTCGCCCCCGGATCGGCTCGGTCCATCTGCCCCGTCGGCCGGGTCGATCCCGAAGAGGTCCAGCCAGCGATCGACCTGGTCGTCCGGCATCTGACCGGCCTCTGGCTTGCCGTGCCCGGAAGTGCCCGGCCCGCCCCCGGTTTTGCCCGCGCCCCCGAACCGTCCGACACGATCGATCGCCGCTGCCAACCGTTTCAGGAACGCCTCGCTCGACCAGCAGCGTGCCTTGCGTCGCCCGGCAGCCCGCTGGATCGCACGGTCGCTGGACACCACCGTCAGCCGACGCGGCGCAGAATCCTTATCAATTAATTCGATCAAGACATCATCCGCCGACCGCCCCGCCCCACCCCCGGACATGCCCCCGGATACACCCCCGGACACCTCCCCCGAAAAGATCAGCGTCACCGCCCCTACCTCACCGGATAATGGGGAGTGCGGCTTGGGCCGGCCGTCACACACCACCGTCACCCCGCCCTTCGCCCAAGGGCTCCGCGCCAGCAACCCACACAACGACGCCTCATCAAGCCCCGCGAGGGACGAAGGCTTCTCCGCGTGCAGCACGTTGTAGCAGTCGATCAGGAGGGGCATGGATGGTGTCTGGCGGGTGGTGGTTGGTGGTTGGTGGTTGGTGGTTGGTGGTTGATGATAACGCATGCAGTCATGTGGCGTAGGAAGTGAATAGAGTGCAAGAGTCATTGTGCGTGTTCGGCAGAGAATCGGATGCGCATAAAAAATCGGTCGACGATAACGCCGACCGATCTTGTAGTTTTCTAGTGTTAGAACGTCAGGACCTTACAGCTTAAACCGTCCGACCAGGGCCTGCAGTTACTCGGCCTTCTGTGAGAGCTGGTTCGCCGCCATCGCGGACTCACTGGCCGCCTCGGTGCTCTGGTTGGTCACGGCGCTGACCTGCTGCACGCCTCGGCTGACCTGCTCGGCCGCGGCGGACTGCTCCTCGGCCGCTGCCGCAATCGACTGGATCATGCCCGCAACTTCCTGCGCCCCGGCGACGATCTGCTCAAGGCTTTGGCCGGCCTGCGTCGCCTTCTCGACGCCGACCTGCACCTGCTCGGTGCCCGCGGTCATGCGTTCGACCGCCTGGTTGGTCTCGGTCTGGATCGCGGTGATCGAGTCGCCGATCTCCTCGGTCGCCTTGGTCGTGCGGTCGGCGAGCTTGCGCACTTCATCAGCGACCACCGCGAAGCCGCGGCCGTGTTCCCCGGCACGCGCCGCTTCGATCGCGGCGTTCAGAGCAAGCAGGTTCGTCTGATCGGCGATGTCGTTGATGACCTCGATGATCTGACCGATCTGCTCGCCGCGTTTACCAAGCTCCGACACGCTCGCGGCGCTGGCGCTCACAGCTTCACTGATCTCGTTCATGCCGTGGATCGTGTCGGTGACGACCTGTCCGCCTTCCTGCGCGACCCGGCCGGACTCCTGCGCGTTGTTCGCGGCCTCACCGGACTTGCGAGCGACTTCGATGACCGAGGCGGACATCTCTTCCACCGCGGCGCTGATCTGCGTCACCTGCTGGTTCTGCTCGCCCATGCCCTGGGCCATCTCTTCGCTGCTGGCCGCGATCTG
>CBDUNP010000378.1:0-3217 GCA_965368605.1 uncultured bacterium
AGCCGAGGATGCCAATGTCAGCGGCGCGGTGATCTACCTCAACCGCCTCAGCGACCTGCTATTCGCATTAGCCAGGCTGGCCAACCAGCAGGCCGGCGTCGAGGACGTGCCCTGGACCGGCGGCAACTGATGATTTAGAGGTGAGTTCTCTCGCGGCGATATGTGCTTCAGCACGCAGGCCCGTACCGTCTCATCACGCCTAACACTCCGAACAGTATCGTCATCCCCGTTGCGGGTTCGGGGATCGTGGCGACGAATACGCCCTCCGTTCCATCGGAAAACCGCATACGAAGTGCCAATTCACCTGCGTCATTAAAGCTGGTTTCGTGTCCGTTGTCCCCGGTAGAATGTCCCCGATAGTCAACCCACGTGATGGTTTTCAGGTCTTCGATCGTGGGGTCATCATTCACGTCAAACAGGTCGCCGTGGCGGGCGACCAGGGAGATGGTGCCGTTGGAATCGATGAGCCAGACGCCAGTATCGTTTGACCCGTCGATGCCCGGCCCGTTCAGGAACCCTTTCACGGCTACCTGGCCCGACGCGTTCGGGATGTAGGTGCCTATGCCATCGAACACCACGCCGGGTTCGGTTCCCGGCGCGGGGTCGCCGTCTCGGGCGACCAGTCGTAGTGATTCGCTGTCACTCAGCCAGATACCCAACTCGTTGGTGTAGTCCACCCCAGGCCCGAAGAACGAGCCGAAGAACGCCATCGTGCCCGTACCATCGACCACAGGGTTACCCACGCCCGTGAAGACGACGCCGTCTGCCAGGCCGGGTGCCAGTTGACCCGTGCGGACAACCAGTTCCAGTTCTCCCGTGCGTTCGGACCAGATGCCTCGACTGTTTGTGGCGTCCACGCCGTCACCGGTAAGCGAGCCACGGAAGGTTACGTGCCCTTGTGCATCGACCGTGACTCGTGTGAATACTTCGTCGAAGACAACCCCCGGTTCCGTGCCCGGCGCAACTCCATATTGGTTGACGATCAGCGCCGGGGCACCCGGGCTGCCCGAGCCTTCGTTCCAGACCCCGGTGGCCGTCCGGGAAGCACCCGGGCGATAGACCCGGCCTCGAAAGGCCACCCCCCCCTGGTCACTGAGTCCTAATTCATCCGTCAAATCGTAGAGCGAGCCCGGCAGGAACCCGTCTGCCTGAAAACCTTCGCGAGCCACTAGACGCAGTGCCCCATTGGACTCGACCCAGGTACTGCTGTTGGTATCCGAGTCCACGGTCGGACCTCGGAGCCCAGCTATAAAAGCCACCTCACCCGAGGCGTTGATCAGCGGGAAGCCGAATCCGCTGAATGTGGCATCCGCACCCGGCGCGACGTCTCCTTCATGCGCGATCAGGGCCAAGGACCCGGAGCGATCCGACCACAGGCTTAGATCGTTATCTTCGGTCACATCGCCGCCGGTGAGTGTGGCTTGAAATGCAATGTGGCCGGAGGTGCTGAACACCGGTGATCCCGACCCGGCCAGGTTCTCGAAAACTACACCAGTGCCCATGCCGGGCGCCGGAGAACCCTCCCGCGCGACCAGTGTCAGCGCCCCGGGGGTCTGCGACCAGATAGCGAAATCATTGGTCCCCGAGACATCGTCCCCTGCAACTGATGCGAAGATAGCGATACGCCCCTGGGCATCGATCAGTGGGAACCCAAACTTGTCAAACACCTCGCCGGGGTCTGTACCCGGTGCCGGTTGGCCTGACAGGGCGATCGTTCGGTAGCTGATGCCGGCCAACAGCATAGAGTCCGGCATCACTACGCCCAATGCGCAAATGATACCTATGAAGTACTTATGAATAGTCACCGAGTTATTCATCTTACAACTCCCCAGTATTGTAGTAAGGGCATACTAAAAGCTGCCCTCGGGTAAGACTAAATCCATCTTATCACGAGTCATACTGCCTTACTACTATAAACCAGGCACTGCCCGGTCTAAATCCAGATAAACCCCATCATTCACAACCTCTCCCTCTTCGGGCTGCTTGCGTAGCTCGGCGATGAGGTCGGCCATGGGGCCATGCACCGGGGCGGTGAAGGTCATGGGGTCTTTGGTTTCAGGGTGGTGCATGCGCAGGAGGGCGGCGTGGAGGGCGGGGGTAGGCATGAGCATGTCGGTGCGTTCGTCGGCTTCGCGTTCCATGCGCTGGCCTTCCTGCTTGTCGCGCGCGTAGGTCAGGTGTGGGCGTGCGGCGGCGGGGCGCGGTGGGTCTTGCAGTTCTGCGTGGCCGACGGGTTCGCCGCCGTAGATGATGTCGCCGACCAGGGGGTGGCCGATGTAGGACATGTGTACGCGGATCTGGTGGGTGCGGCCGGTCTTGAGTTCGAGTTCGACTAAAGAGTAGCCCTTATAGCGTTCGCGTACGCGGTAGATGGTGACGGAGTCTCGGCTGGTGGAGTCGTGTCGGACGGACATGGCTTCGCGGATGGTGGGGTGCTTGCCGATGGGTTCGTTGATGACGCCGCCGGGCGGGTCGGGGCAGCCGTGGACGACGGCGAGGTAGACTTTGAGGTTGGTGCGGTTCTCGAACTGTTTGGCGAGCTTCCAGTGCTGCTCGTCCTGCTTGGCGACGATCATGACGCCGGTGGTATTTTTGTCGAGCCGGTGGATGACGCCGGGGCGTGCGGCGTCTTTGCCGACGTCGCTGAGTCCGCCGGGGTTGTTGGAATCAGAGTTCTGGAAATGGTAGGCGAGCGCGTTGAGTAGCGTGCCGTTGAGGTGGCTGCGTGCGGGGTGGACGATCAGGCCGGCCTGCTTGTTGACGACGATGAAGCCTTCTTCTTCATGAAGGATTTCCAGGGGGATCGGTTCCGGCGAGAGGTCGACGGCGGGACGCGGGGGGATCAGGACATCCAGCACGTCGCCTTTGCGGAGCTTGGCGCTGGGCTTTGGGGTTTTGTCGTTGAGTGTGACGCCACCGAGCGAGATCAGGCGTTGGATCTGGTGTCGGCTGAAGCCTTTGATGCGGCTTTGCAGGTATTTGTCGAGGCGGTGGTTCGAGTCTTTGGAGAGGGTGAACCGGTGAGGCTGGACGCCGATGTCCTGGAGCTCTTCGGGGATCTCGTTTTCGAGTTCGGAGGCATCGTGATCGGCAGACGAATCATCGGGTAGGTTGTGTGATGGGTCGTCTGTCATGTCCGGCGTGTCGAGGGTTGGATTGGCCGGGGCAAACCGGGGTCAAAACCGGGGGTCACTGGCCGGGGGTTGGGCTGGCGTCG
>CBDUNP010000379.1:0-3207 GCA_965368605.1 uncultured bacterium
TCGCCTTCTTGACGGTCTCCGGCTCGATGTCGTGCTTCTCGTTATACGCAAGCTGTTTGTCCCGTCGGCGGTTGGTTTCTTCGATCGCGCTCTGCATCGCCGGGCTGACCGTGTCGCCGTAAAGGATGACCGTGGCGTTGACGTTCCGCGCCGCCCGCCCGATCTGCTGGATCAGGCTCGTCGCGCTACGCAGAAACCCCGTCTTGTCCGCGTCCATGATAGCCACCAGCGAAACCTCCGGCAGGTCCAGCCCCTCACGCAACAGGTTCACACCCACCAGCACATCAAACTGCCCCTCACGAAGCTCGCGCAGGATCTGCACGCGGTCCAGCGTTTCGATGTCGCTGTGCAGGTACCGGCAACTCAACCCCTCCGCAGTCAGGTAGCTGGCCAGGTCCTCGGCGAGCCGTTTGGTCAGCGTCGTCACCAGGATGCGCTCCCCAGCCGCGACGCGCTCCTTGGCACGGATAAGTAAATCGGGCACCTGCCCCTGCGCCGGCACGACCTCGATCACCGGGTCGATCAGCCCCGTCGGGCGGATGATCTGCTCGACCACCTCGCCCTCACACTTTTCAAGCTCGTACTTCCCGGGGGTCGCCGACACAAACACAACCTGAGGCCAAAGCTCCTCGATCTCCTCAAACTTCAACGGCCGATTGTCCATTGCAGAGGGCAGGCGGAAGCCGAAATTGACGAGTGTTTCCTTGCGTTTCTTGTCCCCGTGGTACATCGCACCCAGTTGCGGGATCGTCACATGGCTCTCGTCGATGATCAGCAGCCAGTCGTCTTTGGGGAAGTAATCAAACAAACAGAACGGCCGCGACCCGGCGGGGCGGTTGTCAAAGAACCGAGAATAGTTCTCCACCCCCGAGCAATACCCGACCTCCTGGATCATCTCCAGGTCGTACTTCGTGCGCGCCTCCAGCCGCTGGGCCTCGAGCAGCTTCCCCTGGCTTCGCAGGTGCATCACCTGGGTCTTGAGTTCTTCCTTGATCCCGGCCACCGCGGCTTCCAGCCGATCCTCCGGCATGACGTAATGCACGGCCGGGAACACCATCAGTTGTTCCTCATCCGCCAGCAGCTCCCCGGTCAGCGGATCAATGAATTGCAGCCCCTCGATCTCATCGCCGAACAGCTCGACCCGGTAGGCAAACTCCTCTGCCGCCGGGTGCAGCTCGATCACGTCCCCCGGGACTCGGTAGCTGCCGCGCTTCAGCTCGTAGTCGTTGCGCGTGTATTGCAGGTCGGCCAACGTACGCAAAAACTCCTGACGATCGATCTCCTCGCCCTTGCGCAGCGTCAGCACCGCCGCTTTGTACTCGTTCGGCGAACCCAGGCCGAAGATCGCCGAGACCGACGCCACGATCACCACGTCCCGCCGGCTGACCAGGTGCGTCGTCGCCGCCAATCTCAATCGGTCCAGGTCGTCGTTGCGCGAAGCGTCCTTCTCGATATAGATGTCCCGCTGCGGAATATAAGCCTCGGGCTGGTAGTAGTCGTAATAGCTGACGAAGTAGCTGACCGCGTTATCCGGGTACAGCTCCTTAAACTCCTCGTAGAGCTGGGCCGCGAGTGTCTTGTTGTGGCTGATCACCAGCGTCGGCTTATTCACCCGGGCGATCGTGTTCGCCATGGTAAACGTCTTGCCCGTCCCGGTCGCCCCCAGCAGCGTCTGGTAGCGTTGCCCCGTCTGGATGCCGTCCACCAGCCGATCGATCGCCTGGGGCTGGTCGCCCATCGGGGTAAAGTCACTGACTAGTTGGAATCTTTGTTCTTCCATCGCGGTTGGGTATTGTAATGAACTGTCAGATTCAGGGAGCTTTCGATGCATCGCAGACAATGGACACGGATCGGGATCGCCTCAATCAGCCTGCTTATCGTAGGCGCGGCCCTGGGCACGGGGCTGGGCGATCACGGCTGGGTGCACCGCCTGGGTGTGGACCTCTTCGGCCCACCCGCCGTGGCATCCACCGAAGCCTACGCCGCGACCCAGCAAGCCGAGCCTGAGCCTTTTGACCATTCGGCCTTCGATGCGTTGCTCAAAAAACACGTCGACGAGCATGGGTGGGTCGACTACAAAGCCCTGGCCGACGACGCCGCGGAGCTGGACGCCTACATCGCCACCCTCGCCGATGCCCCGTTTGACGTGCTCGGCCGTGACGAAAAACTGGCCCTGCTCATCAACGCCTACAACGCCTTCACCCTCCGCCTGATCCTGGACCACTACCCAACCGAGAGTATCTATGATATCCCCGACGCTAAGCGATGGGACGCCAAGCGATGGAAGTTGGCGGGCGAGGTTTACAGCTTGAACCAGATCGAGCACGAGCTTGTCCGCCCAAAGTTCGTCGAGCCACGCATCCACTTCGCCCTGGTCTGCGCCGCCTACAGCTGCCCGAAGCTGCGCAACGAGGCCTACACCGGCGATAAACTTGAAGCCCAACTCGCCGACCAGACCGCCTACACCCACACCCACGACCGTTGGTTCCGTTTCGATAAGAAAAGCAACACTGTTTACCTCACCGCACTATACGACTGGTACGGCGGAGACTTTGTGGCCTTCTCCGGCAGCGTTCTCGAATACGTCGCCAGCCAGGCACCCGCCATCCGTTCAGCGATCGACGCCGGGCACGAACCGAAGGTCCGCTGGCTGGACTACGACTGGAAGCTCAACGACGTCACGAATCGGCCCTGACCGACACCGCCGGGATGGGCGTGTATGATCTACATAGATCCACACACACGTCGAGGCGCACATCATGCGGGTAGCCATCACAGGAGCGGGCGGGCTGATCGGGCGGGCGCTGCGAACGCGTCTTGAAGCAGACGGCCACGAGGTCATCTCGGTGGGGCGGTACCGCGCGTCGAACCCGCCGGACGTCCGCTGGTCCGTGCCACACCGTCAGCTTAACGGCCGAGCCCTGGAGAACCTCGACGCGGTTGTCCACCTGGCGGGCGAACCGGTCGCCGGCAAGTGGACGCTCGACAAGATGCAAGCGATCCGAAGCAGCCGGGTCGACGGGACACACCTGCTCGCCGCGACGCTTGCCAACCTGAACAAGAAACCCCGCGTCCTCATCAGCGCCTCCGCGGTCGGCTTCTACGGGGACCGCGGCGATGAAGTCTTAGATGAGTCATCTGCGCAGGGCGAGGGTTTCCTGGCCGAGGTCTGCGACGCCTGGGAACGCGCCGCGCAGCCCGCCAGGG
>CBDUNP010000380.1:0-3205 GCA_965368605.1 uncultured bacterium
CGGTTATGCGGGCAGACTTCCTGGCAGACGTCACAGCCCGCGACCCAGTCGCCCATCATCGCGTGCAGGGATTCATCGATCGGGCTTCGGTGTTCAAGGGTCAGGTAGCTGATGCAGCGCGTGGCGTCGACGGCCCTCGGCCCGTTGTCACTGATACAGTGCGTCGGGCAGGCGTCGATGCAGCGGGTACACGTCCCGCAGTGGTCGGCGGGGGGGATCAGCGGGAAGCCCGGGGCGCGGTACTTGGCGTCTTTACTGGTGGCCATCTTCAGCGTCGTCACGATCGTCCCCAGCAGCATGTACGAGCCGAGTTGCGGGTGGATCAGGAGTGTGTGCTTGCCGATCCAGCCGAGGCCGGCGGCGGCGGCGTATTCCCGTTCGAGGATCGGGGCGGTGTCGACCGTGCTACGGAACGTTTCACCGGGGTACTGTTCGGCCAGCGCGTCGGCCAGCTTGTGCAGGCGTTTCTTGATCGTCTTGTGGTAGTCTTCGCCAAAGGCGTACCGGGCGATCCGCCCTTGCGGCCCGGGTCCGGTCGGCTCGATCTGGGCCTCGGCCGGGTAGAAGTCGGCGACGCAGATCACCGATCGTGCCCCCTCAAGCAGCTTCTGGGGGTCCAGGCGTGTCTCCAGGTGGTCCGCGAGATAGCCCATCTCGCCGTGTTGGCCGTCGGCGATCCAGCCCCGGACGACCTGGCTATATCCGCTTGGGACAGCCGCAGCGACGCCCGCCAGGCCGAACCCCAGGCCTTCCGCCAGTTCCAGGGTACGCCGGCTCGCTTCGGCAGCAGGGGGGTTAGTCTCTTGCACCGGCTTAGTTTAGCCCGATTCCGCCCCGTAAGCCCCGTGGCCTTGCACCGGTTGGCGGTCGGGCCGATGGGGATTACAATCCCTACCTTATAAGATAGGCCAAGGCTGGCCTGACACAGACCCGATCACCCCGGACGCCCGCGAAAAGGGCCTCCGGCCACCGCCAGGGACACACGGACCCGATGCCCTACGACATGAAACCCATTGACCTGGACGTCGAGACCACGCCTTACCTCAAGGAAGGCGAGCAGACCGGCGACCGCTGGACCCTGAACTTCGGGCCCCAGCACCCCTCGACTCACACCACCCTGCGCCTGGTCATGGAGCTGGACGGCGAACGCGTCGCCCGGGTCAACCCCCACATCGGCTACCTGCACTCCGGCTTCGAAAAGCTTGGCGAGGCGTTGGATTACAACCAGTACGTCACCATCGTCAGCCGGATGAATTACATCTCGCCGATCAGCAACGACATCGCCTGGCATTCGGCGGTTGAAAAGCTTTTCGGCATCGACCTGACGCCCCGATGCAAAGTCGTCCGGACCATCCTCGCCGAACTCGGCCGGATCCAGGACCACCTGCTTTGTATCGGTGCTGCTGCGATCGACCTGGGGGCGTTTACGGGTTTCCTCTACGGGTTCAACCAGCGTGAACGCATCTACGACATCATGGACTACATCTCCGGGCAACGCTTCCACCCGGACTACACCCGTGTCGGCGGGACCATGCAGGAACTCCCTGACCAGGCCGTATTCGTCAAGATGGTCAAGAACTTCATTTTTGATCAGCTCCCCCCGGCCATCAACGACATCCGCACGCTCCTGACCAACAACCGCATCTTCCGTGACCGTACCGAAGACATCGGGATCATCTCGCACGACGACGCGATCGCCTGGAGCCTCTCGGGCCCGATCGCCCGTGCTGCCGGGGTGAAGCGTGACCTGCGCAAGGACGAGCCCTACCTCTGCTATGCCGACAACTGGGACGGCATGGGCGCCAAGGCGGTGGACTTCAAGGTGCCGATCGCCACCAAGGGTGACACCTTTGCTCGTTACCTGGTGCGTCTTGAGGAGGTCGAGCAGTCCATCAAGATCATCAAGCAACTCATCGACGACATCCCCGGCGGGCCGATGAACGTGGACTCGGATGGCAAGGCGGTGAAGCCTTCCAAGGCCGAGGTGTACGGCTCGATCGAAGGGCTTATCCAGCACTTTGAGATCGTGATGACCAACCGCGGCTGGGAAGCCCCCGTCGCCGAGGTCTATGGCGCGAACGAAACCGCCAACGGGGAATTGGGCTTTTACATCGTCAGTGACGGCGGGCCTCGCCCCTGGCGTGCACGTTGCAGGCCGCCGTCGTATATCAACTACTCGGTGTTCGCCAAGCTGATGGAGGGCCACCTGCTTGCCGACGCCGTCGCCATCCTCGGCAGCCTTAACGTCATCGCCGCCGAACTGGACCGCTAACCGTTTCATAATGCCGGCGATCTTATCGCCGGGCCGACCGACCGCAGGAACACACGCATGGCATGGATCGCAAAAAACTCCGCCACGATGCAGATCGAACGTCGCGATGAACCCTACCTCACCGACGCGCTGAAGAAGCAGCTCGAAGAAGAGGTGATCCCTCGCTACGACACACGCATGGCTGTCACCATGCCCGCGCTGCACCTGGTGCAGGACACGCACGGCTGGCTGCCTCATCAGGCGATGGAAGAGATCGCCGAGTTCCTCGGTGTCGCCGCGAGTCATGTGCTTGATACCGCGACCTTCTACGAAGAGTACTGGCTCAAGCCCCACGGCAAGTATGTGATCTGGGTCTGCCAGTCGCTGAGTTGTGAGATATTGGGCCAGCCCACGCTCATCAAGAAAATCAAAGACCACCTCGGCATCGAGCCGGGGGAGACCACCGACGACGGCAAGTTCACACTCATGGATGTCGAGTGCCTGGGCTCGTGCGGTACCGCGCCGTGTGCCCTGGTTAACCACAGGCTCCACGAGAACATCAACGCCGACAATTTCCAGGCTGTCCTGGACGCACTGGAGTAGCGCGATGGCCTGGTTCGCACGCCTCTGCCGAAACACCGGCCTGATGATCCACCACGCCACGAAGCCAGTCGCGGGCAACAAAAAAGTCGTCAGCCACGACACGCAAGAACACAAACTTAACGAAACTACCACCCTCCGCCGAACCACGATCGAAGAGATTGAAGTTAAGAGCGACGGATAAGACAACAAAGTTTAGCGGACGAGCCTGCTCGCCGATCCCCGGATACACGACATGACCACCCTCAAAGAACCCGTCCTCTGCAAGCGCATCCCCACGCCGCCGTGGGGCGATCCCGCCGACCGCAAGATCATCTCCTACGATGAATACGTCAGGACCGACGGCTACAAGGG
>CBDUNP010000381.1:0-3198 GCA_965368605.1 uncultured bacterium
ACTGCGTGAAGTTCACCGCCCTGGACGCGGTGGGGCTTGGTTTCAAGACGAAGTTAATCGTGGCGGGTTGCCGGGGCGTGGAGCTGCAGGCGGGGGATTGTGAAAAAGCCGTTGCCTCCATGCGGGAGGCGGGGGTAGATATTGTGACCGGTGGTACTGTCCAAGCATAACGCAGATACAGTTTTCAATACTCAGCACGTGGAGTTACAGATTCTGGATTGACATGTTCTTTTAAGTGGTTCTGGTTGTTAGCTGATTAGGTGATGAGGAGTTCAGCGATGATAGGTGATGGTCAGGATCAAGCCCTGTATTCGGGACGATACCTCCAGGTGCGGTCGCGTGATGGCTGGGAGTATGCCACGCGCCCCAACGCGACCGGTGTGGTAGCGATTGTCGCGTTGCATGACGACGGGCGGGTCGTGTTGATCGAGCAGACGCGCCCGGCGGTGGGGGGGCGGGTGGTTGAGTTGCCGGCCGGGCTTGCGGGGGACGGGGATGTGGGCGAGTCGATGCTGGCCGCGGCCAAGCGCGAGCTGCTGGAAGAGACGGGGTATGAAGCCACAGCGTGGGTCGAGCTCTTCACAGGCTTGTCCTCGGCGGGCCTGACCGATGAGGCGGTGACGTATTTCCTGGCAACGGGGTTAAACAAAACGGGCGCGGGTGGGGGCGTGGACGGCGAAGCGATTGACGTGCATGAGGTGGCGGTGGATCGGTTGATCGAATGGATTGCGGAGCGTGCGCGGGCCGGTGTGCACGTGGATGCGAAGTTGTTCTCGGGGATATACGCGGCGATCGAGTATCAGCGGAAGGCGGGTGCGTGATGGATAGGGGTGGGTTGAAGAAGGTGAGCAAGACGATGAGCTATGTGCTGCGCCATCGGCCGGACGAGGTGGGGATCGAACTGGAGGATGGGGGGTGGATCGAGATCAAGACGCTGTTGGCGGCGCTTGGGAAGTCGGGGAAATCCGTGACGCGGGAGCTGTTTGACCGTGTCGTATCGGAGAACGACAAGCAGCGGTTTGAGATCAGCGACGACGGGTTGCGTGTCCGGGCGAGGCAGGGGCATTCGGTGGCGGTGGACCTGGGGTACGAGCCGGCCGACCCGCCGAGCGTTTTGTATCACGGGACCGCGACGCGGTTTCTGGATTCGATCCTCGCCTCGGGGCTGGTCAAGGGCGAGCGTCATCACGTGCATCTATCGACCGACAAGCAGACGATGCTCGCGGTGGCGATACGGCATGGCAAGCCGGTGATGCTGGAGATTGATTCGGCGAAGATGCAGGCGGACGGGTATGCGTTTTATGTCACGGGCAACCACGTCTGGCTGACGGACCACGTGCCGACGGCCTACCTGCGGGTGGTTGATCGCGAATGAATACACACAGAACCCCCTGATTATCCACATCCGCATGAAATTCGCGGAATCTTGCGACCACTTTTTTATCTCCAGAATCTCAAAACGTGAGACTTATGACGCGCAGTGAGAACAATTTTCACTTGTTTTGCGTATTTCCTATTGCAGATCGGCCGATGCGCCGATATAGTTTCCGCGAAGCCACGTGGCTTACACGAACTTTTAGGTGAACCGATGAACGTCAAACAGCACATCATGAGATTCTTCGAACGCACGTCCTGTGCGTCGCTGTTTGGCGTCAGGAGCGGGCCCGCGATATCTGCGGGCTTACTCGAGCCGGCCCGGCAAGGCCTTGGGTATCAGCTATCCGCCATCTGTGCGGTATCCGATACACCGGCCTCCGGGCACAGTCGCGTTGCTGGTGGCGGCAGACCCGCCATGCCAGGCAATCGACCCCTCGCGTAAGGCCGCTCCCTCCGACCCACAACTTAGACGAAGCAGGACCGCACACAGCGTTTATTGCTGTGTTTTTAGGCCTTTTCGTGCAACGCAAGCACGCCGCCCCTTCATGGCGGAGCTGACGGGTTCGACTCCCGCCAAGGCTGTTTTTATAGAGATAGGGGCCGCGTAGATCAGCGGTAGATCGCCTGCATGACAAGCAGGAGGGCGCTGGTTCGAGTCCAGCCGTGGTCATTGAAAATGTTTGAGGAGTTACAGATGAGTAGGTGATAAAAAAGTGAATCGCGATGTAGCTCAACCCGGCGGAGCAGGCCCCTCATAAGGGACAGGTTGTTGGTTCAAGTCCAACCATCGCGACTTAGAAAGTAATTGCGGCGCCCCCGGATGTGTCCTTCGTATGACGAAAGCACAAGGGGAAACTTCCGGGGCGGAGACGCGGGTTCGAGTCCAACCGCCGCCATTAACAACCCGAAAGTGGCGCACCGTTTCGATGCAGAAGGCGGGTGTGGACCGTCCGCGCGATCGGTGCGCCAACGAATGCCGCGTAGCTCAGCGGAAGAGCGCCTCTGTCACAGAGAGGAGCGCGCCGGTTCGATCCCGGCCGCGGCGATTACCCCCGGCCCCCGGAAGTTGTTCCCCGGGAAGTCTGCTCGGCAAGTGTTTACTTCGTGTCAGTAACACGAGGGAAAAGCTTCCGGGGGCGGGGGGCGACGCTGGTTCGCTTAGCGGGTAAAGCGCTCGGTTGAAGCCCGGGAGCCCCCGGTTCGAATCCGGGACCAGCGGCTTTGGTTTGATTCAGCGCCGTGTTTAAGGCGTGTCGGTTCATTGACAAGTCAAGAGCGGAAGGATGAAAAGATTAAGCGGGCCCCGCCGCAATCGGGCGGCGGGGTGCTGTGCTTATCTTTAACTGACCCGTAGCTTAACGGTAGAGCACCCGTCTGATAAACGGGCGAAAGAGGTTCGATTCCTCTCGGGTCAATTCGCGTTGGCAAGCTGCCGGAGCTCGGCCGGTAGAGCACCCGCCCGGTACGCGGGAGGCCACGGGTTCGACTCCCGTCGGCAGCTTTGGCTTAACTTGGTGATCGAAACACACGGGTCGCGGCATAGGTCCCAGGCTGCTGCTTCAGGCAGTTCATGGTGGGCGTAAGCCCTCCGCGGCCCGACACGGTGTCGTAGTTCAGTCGGACAGAACACTTCCCTGTCACGGAAGAAGCGCGGGTTCGATCCCCGCCGACGCCGCTTATCCCCCCGGACCCCGGCCCCCGGATTGTTTCCCCAGATGTCCGGGGGAATGGAATGGCAATTGGTCGTAACGGCTGGGGCTGTCGCCGCGGTAGCTCAACAGGCAGAGCAGCGGTCTTGTAAACCGCCGGTTGCCGGTTCGA
>CBDUNP010000382.1:0-3190 GCA_965368605.1 uncultured bacterium
GTCGGCAAACTGGGGTACACCGGAAATCGTGCAGGGGCCGTTTTAAGTTAAACGGCACACTGCGGAGGTGTCTGGCTAAGCCGCGCAGCTTGCGGCATCATCTGAGCGTCCATAAAGGGAGTGCTGATGATGAGTAGTCGCAGGCTGCGAGCCTTAATTCCGCTGTTGTACCTGCTGGTGGTAACCGCCTGTGGCGGCGGTGGCGGGTCCGGTTCCGGCTCACAACCTGTTGTCACTCCGCCGCCGCCTCCGCCTCCGCCACCGCCACCGACGTCGGTTGTGTTGAGCAGCGACGCGGGCGACTACATCGGTGCCGGCCAGAACTATTCCTATTCGAACGCCGACGCACGAATTTCTGTTACGGCAGCGAATGCGCACCTCACGATCATCATTGACGGCGACGAGTCCTGGCGCGGCGAATTTGTGCTGCCGGATACCTACACGCAGTTCGAGGTTGGCACGTATACCAACCTCGCGCGCTACCCGTTTCATGTACCCGCCGAAGGCGGATTGAGCTGGACGGGCGAAGGGCGCGGCTGCAACACGCTGGTTGGCACGATTACGATCAACGAGGTTACCTACGACGGCACCTCACTGGTCGGTATCGACTTCGAGTTCGAGCAGTATTGCGAGGGCGGTACGACGGCGCTGCGCGGCGACATTTACTGGGATGCCAACGATGCGACCTCGCCACCGGGCCCGGCTGCATCGCCTCCCGCGGGCCTGTGGGAACCGGCAGCCGGCGCAGTGCCGGCAACCGGCAACTACGTTTACCTGGAAAGCGAGCCCGGCGATTACATCGGCGCCGGCATGGATTATCTCTACACCAACGCGACCGCGGTCATCTCGATCAACTCGGGTAATGCCAGTCTGTCGGTGTCCATCGACGGGGACGAGCGGTGGAACGGCGACTTCAAGGCGATGGACGTCCTCAGCTTCCTCGAAGCGGGGTATTACGGCGACCTGAGCCGATACCCGTTCCATAACCCGGTCAAAGGCGGCCTGAGCTGGTCGGGCGAAGGTCGCGGCTGCAACCGGCTGACGGGCTGGTTCGTGGTCGACAGCGTGACCTATGACGGCAATACGCTAACGTCCATCGAGTTGCGCTTCGAGCAACATTGCGAGGGCGGTGGCCCGGCGCTGAACGGCGCCATTCGCTGGGATGTGAACGACAATACGGGCGCGCCCGGTCCCGTGGTCCCGCCACCGTCCGGGTTGTGGGAACCCGCGCAAGGCACGACGCCGGCCAGCGGCAACTACGTCTACCTGGAGAGCGATTTCGGGGACTACATCGGTGGGGGCCAGAATTACCTTTACACGCCGGCCGATAGTGTCATCTCAACCAGCTCGCAGAGCGCGCACCTGAGCGTTTCCATAGACGGCGACGAAAACTGGCGGGGCGAGTTCGAGGGCATGAACTCCCTGATGCGTCTCGAGGTCGGTTACTACGGCAATCTGCAGCGCTTCCCGTTCCACAACCCGGTGACAGGCGGGCTGAGCTGGTCCGGCGAAGGTCGCGGCTGCAACACGCTGACCGGCTGGTTCGTGGTGGACAGCGTGACCTACGATGGCAACACGCTGATGGCCATCGACCTGCGCTTCGAACAGCATTGCGAGGGCGGTGGGCCGGCGCTCAACGGCGAGATTCACTGGGACGCCAACGACACGACGATGGCGCCCGGGCCCGTGTTGCCGGTCCCCAGCGGACTATGGACACCGACGCCGGGCAGCACGCCGACCAGTGGCAACTATGTTTACCTCGAAAGCCGGGCAGGGGATTGGGTCGGCAACGGCGGTACCTACCTGTACACGCTGTTGGACAGCATCATCTCGGTGGACACGTCGGGCGCCCGCGTCAATGTCGCCGTCAACGGCGACGAGAACTGGGGTGGCAACTTCCAGGCCATGAATTCCCTGACGGTACTCGAGGTCGGCTACTACGGCGACCTGCAGCGCTACCCGTTCCACAACCCCGTGAGAGGCGGGTTGAGCTGGTCCGGCGAAGGTCGCGGCTGCAACACGCTGACCGGCTGGTTCGTGATCGACAGCATTACTTACGACGGCAACACGCTGACGGCCATCGACCTGCGATTCCAGCAGCACTGCGACGGTGGGCCGGCACTGAACGGTGAGATTCACTGGGATGCCAGCGATACGACACAGGCACCGGGGCCGGTTCTGCCCATACCGGACGGGTTATGGACGCCGACACCCGGGATTACTCCGGCCACCGGCAACTATGTCTATCTCGAGAGTGACTTCGGGGACTATGTCGGGGCGGGTGCCAACTACCTCTACACACCGGCCGAGGCCATCATCTCGGCAAGCGCATCGGGCGCCGGTTTGCACGTCGACGTTAACGGTGACGAGGACTGGCGCGGTGATTTCCAGCCCATGAGCTCAGTCGCGCGTCTCGAGGTCGGCTACTACGGGAATTTGCAACGCTTTCCGTTCCATAACCCCGTGAAGGGCGGGCTCAGCTGGTCGGGCGAAGGTCGCGGCTGTAATCAACTTACCGGCTGGTTCGTGGTGGACAGCGTGACCTACGACGGCAACACCTTGACCGCCATCGACCTGCGCTTCGAACAACACTGCGAGGGCGGTGTGCCGGCGCTCAATGGCGAGATCCATTGGGACGCCAGCGATACAACCGAGGCGCCGGGTCCGGTGCTGCCGATCCCTGCCGGGTTGTGGACGCCGCCGCCGGGCATTACGCCGGCGACAGGCAACTACGTTTACCTGGAGAGCGACATCGGCGATTACATCGGCCAGGGCGCCAACTACCTGTACACCGATGCCGATACCCAGTTCACGGTAAACGCGCCGGGCGCCCGACTCGAGATTGGCGTCAACGGCGCCGAAAGCTGGACCGGCATGTTCCAGGGTATGAACAGTCTCAACTACCTCGAGGCTGGCTACTACGGTGACCTGCAGCGATACCCGTTCCACAACGCGGTGAAGGGCGGGTTGACCTGGTACGGAGAAGGTCGTGGTTGCAACAGGCTGAGCGGCTGGTTCGCGATCGACAGCGTGACCTATGTCGGCGTTACGCTCACGTCAATCGACTTGCGATTCGAACAACGTTGCGACGGCGGGCCGCCCCTGCATGGCGCGATCCACTGGAGTCAGTAGGGGCAGGACGGGCAGGACCAAAAGGGCTTGACTTAGTGTCTAAACAACACTATAGTTC
>CBDUNP010000383.1:0-3162 GCA_965368605.1 uncultured bacterium
GATGCGCGCAAAAAGAGGTCCGCAGAGGGTTGGGGCTCCTCGTGCGGACCTGAGGGGGGTGGCAAGTCAATGAGCCAGGCAGGTCATCTAAAAACAACCTTTGGCTGTTGGCATAATCTCCTGGCGGACGGAGTTATTCCATAGCCAGGCGATCCGGGTCGAATTTTTTAATCTTAATGTCAAGCATTGTCATATAATCCAATATCTCATTAAATAAAAGGCGGATAGAATGTCTCAGCAAGCCAGCACTTCAAGCGATAGCAACCCGGTAAACACCATCAACGCTGTGGTCCTCGTCGGCCACTGTGGATTCGATCAGTCCTCGATCAGCCGTGCGGTGTCCGCCGCCTTACCCGGATGCACGATCAAGTCGGTCAACGATTCGGCCTCGTTGGATGGATACACGGGCCCGGATTCGCTGCTGTTGATCAACCGTGTGCTGGACGGCCGATTCGCCACCGGCTCGGGCATCGACCTGATCGCCGACCTCGCCAGCCACGACGCCCCGCCGAAGATGATGCTCATCTCCAACTACCCCGACGCCCAGGCCCAGGCCGTCCAGGCCGGCGCCCTGCCCGGGTTTGGCAAAAACGATTTGGGCACACCGGAAACCACTGGCAAACTCAAGGCCGTGTGACGATATACCGTGTGCCGATCCGCTGACCGCCACCGCATATAAGCATCCAAAACGATCCTCGAATATCATCATCCCGCACGGCTGACACGTCCTTTCGCCGTGGGAGACAGACCGGACCTGGGATCGGGAACACTTGGATGCCAGCAAAATCCAAAACCAAACCAACGGCACACCGGCTGTCGCGCCTCGGGGACGAGGCGTTGCTGGACCTGCGGATGTGCGACCTGGGGATCTCGATCGAGCGGACGCCGTTGAAGAAACGGGTCCAGCGGCTCTACGACGAGCTGGAACGTAAGGGGCTGAACTTCCGTCCGCACGTCTGGCTCTCCAGCGAGTGGTTCAGCCCGGACGGCGTCCCGGGGATCGCACTGCCTTTTTACCTGGCCCACCCCAGGCTCGCCCGGCTTGAGAAATCCCGGATGCTCGAGGTCGAGGGCGGCAGCGAGACGCAGTGCGCACGCATCCTCCGGCACGAGGCCGGCCACTGCATCGACACCGCCTACCGACTGCACCGACGCAAGAAATGGCGGGAGGTCTTCGGGTCGTTCGCCAAACCCTACCCCGAGGTCTACAACCCAAAGCCCGGCAGCCGAAGTTTCGTCCTGCACCTGGACTGGTGGTACGCCCAGGCTCATCCCGCCGAAGACTTTGCCGAGACCTTCGCCGTCTGGCTGACCCCGCACTCCCGTTGGCGCAGCCGGTACCAGGGCTGGCCCGCGCTTCGTAAGCTGGAATACGTCGATGAGTTGATGAAGGAGATCGCCGATACGCCCGCGCCGGTGCGCAGCCGGCGCAAGGTCGAGCCGGTCTCCCAACTCCGCACCACGCTCCGGGAGCACTACCGCCAGAAGCGCCTGTTCTACGCCGACGAATGGCCGGACTTCTACGACACCGACCTGCGCAAGCTCTTCTCCGCCGACCCCAAGTACGCAAGCAAGCCGACCGCCGCGGCTTTTCTCCGGGGCATCCGCCCTCAGGTCCGCGAGGCCGTGGCACGCTGGACCGGGACACACACCTACACCGTCGACCAAGTCCTCCGGGACATGATCGACCGATGCAAAGAGCTCAAGCTCCGCCTGGCCGTCCCCGAGCGAAGGGCCAAGCATGATGCGATGATGATGGTCACGGTTCAGACCATGAACTTCCTACACACCGGGCAAAGGAGGGTCGCCCTGTGAGTCAGCCCCGCAAGATGCGCGTCGTCGTACTGATGCACGAAGACCTGGTCCCCCCGGACTCGATCAAGGGGCTCAGTGAGCAGGAGATCGCCCCGTTCAAGACCGAGTTTGACGTTGTGGTCACGCTGCGAGAGATGGGGCACGAGGTCCACGCACTGGGGGTCTCGGACGACCTGGGTGTGCTCCGCCGTGCGATCGAGCAGATCAAGCCCCACGTCTGCTTCAACCTCCTGGAAGAGTTCCACGGCCTGGGTGTCTACGACTCGCACGTCGTCAGCTACCTGGAGCTGATGCGCCAGCCCTACACCGGCTGCAACCCCCGTGGCCTGATGCTGGCGCACAACAAGGCCATGTCGAAGATGATCTGCCGGTACCACCGGATCCCCGTGCCGAAGTTTGCCGTGTTCCCGATGGGGCGCAAGGTGCGCCGAGCCAGGAAGCTGGGGTTCCCGTTGCTGGTCAAGTCGCTGACGGAAGAGGGGTCGGTCGGGATCAGCCAGGCCTCAATCGTCCACGACGACGACAAGCTCAGTGAACGGGTCGAGTTCATCCACCGGACGGTGAATACCGACGCGATCGCCGAGGAATACATCGAGGGCCGGGAGCTCTACGTCGGCGTGCTGGGCAACGACCGTCTGCAGGTCCTGCCGGTCTGGGAGATGGTGTTCCCAAAGCTGCGTGACGACGCGCCGAAGATCGCGACCGGGAAGGTCAAGTGGGACGTGCGTTATCAGAAAAAAATCGGGCTGGACACCCGGCTTGCCAGCGATATCGACGACGGGCTGCACCGCAAGATCAACCACCTGTGCAAGCGTATCTACCGGTCGCTTGGGCTCTCGGGGTACGCTCGGATGGACCTCCGGATGACTCCCGATGGTCGGGTCTACCTGATCGAGGCCAACCCGAACCCCAACCTGTCCTACGGCGAAGACTTCGCCGAGTCGGCCGAGACCGCGGGCCTGGGGTATGACCAGCTTCTGCGTAAGCTGATGAGCCTGGGGATCAGGTACCGTCTGCGGGGGCAGGCCTGATACCGGATGGCGGCGCAATATCCGCTAGTTTACTAGTTGATATGGGTTTACGTCAGATCTATTGACCGGGTCCAGCCGCTACTGGCACGGGATCGGCGCATAAAAAAAGAAGGCGACCCGTTTGGGCCGCCTTCTCTGTAAATGGAGCTCCGAGGCGCTGTTTTCGTGTTCTGGGCCCCAGGTCCGCCATCTTTCGGAGCGGCGGTCCTGGGCCCCCTGATCAATCGCCGCGAGACTTTCGCGGCTGTGAATCACCCGAGGGCTACTTTCACTTCTTCTTCTTGGTTGCCTTGCGCTTGGTCTTGCGCTTAGCAGC
>CBDUNP010000384.1:0-3161 GCA_965368605.1 uncultured bacterium
GGTCCATGTACTGCTCGACGGTGTAGCCCCGGTTCATCATCTTCAGCATCCGGTCCGAGCCGGACTGTACCGGCAGGTGCAGGTATCGGCAGATACGCGGCTCGTCGGCCATGACCTGCAGAATATCGTCGCCGAAGTCACGCGGGAAGCTCGTGACAAAACGCAGACGCAGCAGGCCCGGGACCTCGTCGCAGATACGCTTCATGAGTTTCGCGAAGCTGGTGACCCCATCCCCGAAGACCGGGCTCGGCCCACCGGTGCCACGATTCGGGCCGATGATCGAGCCGATCTGAGGCTGGAGGTGCCCGTGCAGTTCCACCGCCTCTGAGTTGTCGTAGTGATAATGGTTGACGGTCTGCCCTAATAGCGTGATCTCTTTCACGCCAGAGTCCACGAGCATCTTGCATTCGTCAACAATGTGGCTCGGTGGACGGTGAACCTCCGCACCGCGCGTCCTAGGAACGACACAGTAGGTACAGAACTTGTTGCAGCCGCGTGTGATCCTGACATACGCCGAGCCGCTGTGGTCGTCCGGCGAGAAGCTGCGGGACAGGTCCAGCATCTCCAGCTTGTCTTCCGCCGCCGCGAGCGTGGCGGTCCGGCGGTGAGTATCGCCCTGCAACGCGATCTTCGCGGCACGCAACCCGCCACGGTCTTCCATCTCGGTCTTGACCGCGTTGTCGATCAGCATCGGCAGCTTGTCCAGCTCGCCGGGGCCGCAGAGCAGGTCGACCTGCGGGTACTTTCGGATCGTGTCCTCGCCGTCGCGCTCGGCCATGCAGCCAATCACACCCAGCAGGACGTTCGGATGATTCTTCTTGTGGACCCCGACCTCGCCGACCCGGCTCCAGACCTTCTGCTCCGCCCGCTCGCGCACCGAGCAGGTGTTGTAAAGCACCACGTCGGCCCGCTTCCAGTCATCGATAAACTGATACCCCAGCCCGCGCAGCTGCCCCTGCACGAGTTGGCTGTCCAGCACGTTCATCTGGCAGCCGAAGGTCTCCAGGAAGACGGTCCGCCCGGCCGTGTGGGGGGCTTTGTCCGGCACAATTTCGGTGGTCGTATCAATCGACATAGACCGGGGATTGTACGCGATCACCGGACGATCGACAGCCCCCCGACCGGAAGAACAACCCACCTTATCAATCCCGTGCGGATCAACGGGTCTGAGTATGTTTTAGTCGGATGTTCTCGAAGCTGGCGGTCGTCAGGGCCGCGTTGTCGTGGCTCAGGACCGCCAGCCCGGCCCGGCCCTCCGTGCCGTCATCCAGCACGACGGGCTCCGCGATCGGGTACCAGGTGGTCTGATCCGTCGAGAACTCGCCGGTGATCGTGTCGCCCTTTCGCGTCAGCCTCAGTTGGATCGGCCAGGCGTGGTTGTCCGCCTGCACCTCCCGCATCCGGCCGCCCGCTGTCTCGCGCCAACCCAGAGCAACCTTACCGCTTGGGAACGCATGCACCATCACATGCGGCGAGCCCGGCGTGTCATCCGCCCGCCACATCAGCCCGGCCTTGGCAAAAGCGTGGGTGTACTCCAGGCTGTTCAGCGTCGCGGTCAGGATAAAATCGCCCTGCACGCCCTTCGACACCAGGCGGAACTGGTCCGACTCGTTCCAGATATCCTCGCCGCCGCCGTAGATCGTCATGGCCTGCTCGCCCGTGACCTGCTGCCCCCCCGCCAGTGCGCCGCCGATGTCATCCGCCCGCCAGACGGGTAGCGGATCGTTATGGGGTGGCTTGGTCAGCTTCGGCGCGGGATCAGGAAACTCCAGCGCGACAGGGTCCGGCCGGGTCAGCGCGTGACGCATCGGCTCGTCGATCGTGTACTCCATGTTCCCAAACCACTTGAAGTATGCCTCGATCTGCTCGGCCGACGCGGTCGTAAAATCGGGCTTCTTCAGGGGCTTGGCATTGGTCACCATGTACCAGTTGTCGTTGATGTTGCCGCCCTCGTTGTGGAGGATCTTATAAGACCAGATGGTCGCGGCCCAGCCGCGTTGGCCGTACTCATCGAAGTAGCGCCGCATCAGGTCGGCGCCGCCGAGCCGTTCAAAGACCGGGTTCCACTCACCAATAAACATCGGGGTCTGCACCGCCTCGATCTGAGCCTGCTTCTCGGGCTGTGTAGATAAACTCCCGATGGGTCCGCATGCTCGGCTCACTGCCGAAGAGCCCGGGATAGTGGTGCTCGGTGAAGGCAACGTTGGTCCAACCATTTCCATGCGGGTTCCCGTAGAACCCGTGCCCGCCCCAGAGCGGCGCGGGGGCGAAGACGATGTGCTTATCATCCACCTCTCGCACCGCCGCATAAACCTCCTCAAAGATCTCACGCAGCCGTGGACGGATGTCGCCGGTGAAATCGTGATAAGGCTCGTTGATCAGGTCGTACCCGGCGACCGACGCACGATCCCGGTAACGTTCGGCGATCTGCTTCCAGAGCCACGCGGTCCGTTTGCCGTAGATCGGATCACCCCAGAGCTTGTTCTGCTCGACGCGACCGGTCGGGTGATCGACGCTCTGCCCACCCGGCACGCCGTGCATATCCAGGATGACATAGATGCCCTCGGCCTCCGCCATTTCTATCGCCCGATCCAGCCACTTAAACGCGTCGGGTCGCAGCTCGAACGGCTTGTCGTCGTCCTGCAGAATCCGGTAATTAAACGGCAGACGGATCACGTTAAACCCGAATGACTTGATGATCTTAAAATCGCGCGGGGTGATCCAGTTCTCCCGGTAGACCTCCATCAGGCGGTCTTTCTCCGCCTCACCAAAGCGTTCCGCCAGGTTGTTCTGAAAATCGTATTCATCGCGGAACTGCCCGTGGTCGATCGTGAGCATCCACATCTCAAGCAGCAACCAGTTGCCGGTGTTGCAGCCCTTGAGGATGACAGTCTCCCCGTCGGGGTTGACGATCTTTGTGCCGTCCGTGGTCAAGTGCTCAAACGTGTCATCGGCCCTGACTTCGGACATAAAGCCAATAATCAAACACATAGAAACCGCACACATCATCGCCCATTTAATCTCGAACTTGTTCACGACGGTCTCCTATCTGGCCGGTGCCGATCGACACACGATCTCCATGGATATGCAAGCATCTAAACCAACACCCCCGTGCAAGGCCGTGACACGATACTGGCCACGCCTTGCGGCTGTCAGTAGAG
>CBDUNP010000385.1:0-3127 GCA_965368605.1 uncultured bacterium
CCGATCGACGCGTAGAAGTCCGCGATGGCGATGTAGGGTTCGGGGTCGTCCTTGTCGGCGAAGTAGGCGGCCTTACGGAAGGCGAGGCGGGCGGCGTCGGGGTCGCCTGACTTGGCGAGGTATTCGCCTTGACGGAGGAAGTCGCGGGTGGTGCCGTAGGTCTTGACCTGCTTATCGAGGAACTCCAACAGGTTCGGGATGCGGTCCTGCCGCAGCAGTGACTCGGCCAGGGCGTCGAGGGTCTGGGGGGTGAACTCTCTGTCGTTAGGCCGAAGCGCGAGCGCTTTTTCCAAGGCGTACTGCGCTTGGAGGGGTTTATTCATCTCCAAGTAGATCACGCCCAGTTGGTACTGCGTCCATGGGGAGGCGGGGTCCTTGTCCAGAGCCTGTTGGGTCAGGTCGTGGGCGGTATCGACCTGGCCACGGTTCAGCGCCAGCCGGCCCTCCTCGCGGAGGTTCGCGGCGGTCTGGCAGCCGGTGAGCATCAGCGGCATGCAGAGGGCAGCGCTAAGCAAGGCGGTGGTGAGTTTGGCACGGAATGGGTTCGATTGCAGGATCGCCATGAGTGGTTCCCTTTAAGTTACGGCCTGAACGGCATACATCGTCCAGATCGGCTTGGCCTGTGCAAGATAAGACCCCGGGGCTACACTGACAAGGCTAGGCCGTTTTGCTTGATCTTACATCCTTCTTTGATCCATCTACGCAACAGACACCATGCTCCGCGTCCCCACCGCCCTGCTGCTGCACACGACGCCCGACGGCCGGCACTATGACTGGCTGGTTGGGACGCCTGACTATGCGACGGCCCCCCAGGCCCGGCTGTGGACGGCCCGGGTGGCGCACCCCAGCGAAGCCTGGCGGGGGCTTGGCTGTTTCGACCTGACGGTGATTGCGCCCCACCGGCGGGCGTATCTGGATTACCAGGGGCCGATATCAGGTGGACGGGGAGAGGTGACGCGGGCCGACCGGGGCGAGGCGGTGATCGAGTTGTGGCGGGCGAGCCGGATTGTCTGGGGGATTCGGCTGCAGCATTTTCAAGCGCGGGTGCAGGCCGACGTGATCGACGGCGACACCTGGCGGGCACGGGTTATCGGATGACATGGTGGGCCTTTGGCTTGTCCATTCACCACGCAAATGCACCGAATAAACCTTGTCCCGATGGGGCTGGGCGGATACATTGAACGTGATGTCAGCGTGATTTCTGGACCCGCCCTCTCACCTCTTGACACACAGGGAGCTTAAGGTGTCCGACCCGACCAAACCCTCCGACAATGTCAGCGAAGAAAAACTCCTCGCCGACGCGATCCCGATCGATCTTGACCCTGCCGACGCGAACGACGGCACGGACCACGACGCGGACGAACTGGCCCCGCTGGAGCTGGACGAGGTGTCGCCGGCATCGAGCGTGGTCGGGTCAAATAAGATCCGGACGTTCGACACACGCAAGCCGCATGTGGACCACTGGAAGCGCACGCCGAACGTGACGAACGCCGGGGCGATCCACGTCAAGACGTTCGTGACCAAGCTCCGGCTGGACGCGATCAACCACCTGGACGACCAGATCAACGAATGGCTTGATAATCACCCGGAGTACGAGGTGAAGTTTGTCAGCCAGTCGATCGGGAAGCTGGTGGGCAAGAGCACCGAGGACGCGCTGTTTGTCAGTGTGTGGGTGTGATTGCTAAGAACGTAGTTGGCAAGCCAGTGTCTCCCCCTCCCTCATAGGCACCGGGAGTGGACGGTGGAGAGGTTGTGCACCCAACGCCAACAGATGAAAAGCTGGGCGATCCCGTAACCCGGCCCTCACCCTAACCTGCTCCCGAGCGGAGAAGGAATCGGATGATACGCTACACACTGGTTCAGAGGAGTTCATTGTGGCTGAGTTGATGATGACGCTGAATCAGCCGGGAGTGCTGGGCACGCTTTTTATTGCGTCGGTGGTGCTGTTGCTGCTGGATTACCTGCTGCCGATCGACTGGCTGGCGTACCTGGGGTATGTAAGTTTTGCGGTGTTTATCGGCGCGACGGCACCGGCGAGCCCGTTTAACAGCGTCGTGGTAATGGTGGTGGTACTGGCGGTGGCGTTGCTGCTGCACGAGTTCTTCTTTGCACAGTACCTGACCAACGCGCCGCGCCACGAGTCCCGGCCGACGGATGATGTGGATGAGCAAGACACCCCGAACACCCCGGATGCCCCGGAATCCCCGAAACCCACGGCGGATGAATCATAAACCAAGAGGTTGCTAGAGCGATGCGTCGAACAGCACGATTCGGAAGACGGCCACAGCGGGCGAGGCGGGGGCGAAGCCAGCGTAAGGGGATCCCGCTGCGATTGATGATCGCGTTGGGGATCGCGCTGTTCTCGATCATTTCGTTCTACTCGATGGGCGAAGAAAACCCGGTGACCGGGCAGACTCAGCGCGTCGCGATCAGCACGGACCAGGAGATCGCGCTGGGCCTGCAGGCGGCCCCGCAGATGATGCAGCAGCACGGCGGGCTGGCAGACGACCAGGCGGGGCAGCAGCGAGTCGATGCGATCGGCGGCGAGTTATTGCGTGCGCTGAATGAGATGATTGCAGAGATCGATGGCGAGAACCCGTTTCGGTTTGAGTTTCACCTGTTGGAAGACCGGCAGATGGTCAACGCCTTTGCGTTGCCGGGCGGGCAGGTGTTTATCACCAATGCGTTGTACGAACGGCTGGGCACGGACGGGCAACTTGCCGGGGTGCTTGGGCACGAGGTCGGGCATGTGTTGGAGCGTCACGGGGCGCAGCGGCTGGCGCAGCAGAAGCTGACGCAGGGGCTGGCCGGGGCGGCGGGTGTCGCGGGTGATTCGCAGGCGACGGCGCAACTCGCGGCGGCGGTTGGGCAGATGGTGAACATGAAGTACGGTCGAGATGCCGAGCTTGAGTCGGATAAATGGGGCGTACGATTGACGGCGGAGGCCGGGTACGACCCGCGCGCGATGATCGAGGTGATGCACGTCCTGGAGGAAGCGGGCGGTGGTGGCGAGCAGCCGGAGCTATTCAGCACGCACCCCAAGCCCGCGAATCGGCGGGCATACATCGAGGACGTGATCCGGTTGGTGTATCCCAACGGGTTGCCGGACGGGCTGCGGGAGTAGGTA
>CBDUNP010000386.1:0-3098 GCA_965368605.1 uncultured bacterium
TGATCGGTATCCTCCTGCCGGCGCTGGGGGCGGCGCGGCGTACCGCCCGAAACGCCGTCTGCATGTCGAATGTCAGACAGATGACCATCGGATTGCTCGCATATGCCGACGCCAACAAAGGCTATCTTCCCGCCGCAAAAGCCCCGGCCAGTCCTTCGACATTCGGCGAACGGGCGCTCTGGCAGGTCAACATCTGGAGCTATATCACGTCCGACGCGATCGACCTGACAGATATTAATGCGCCTTACGAATACTTGGCCGACACCGCCTTTGAATGCCCAAGTGCAGACGATCAGGTCGGCGGCTACAGCAACGGCGACCACACGCAGAATGGCTACGGGCTTAACATCAGCCCCCTGGGCAGCCTCGGCTTCGGTGATTTCCCCTCCAAGACCGGCCTGTACTCCAGCAAGATCGATCGAGAGATGGAATACAAGCGAGCCGACCTGGTCGTGGCCCCTTCATCGACTTTGCTGCTGACCGATGATATCTCTTACCTCGTCGAGTACTGGCACCGCGGGTACACCAACCACACCCAGTTGGGTCTGCTGGGGGCCGGCAATGGGATGCTCGCCGCGATCGGCCGACACGGCGGCACCGGCTGGAATATCGCTAAGTTTGATGGCAGCGCATCCTCGACACCTTTTGATGATGTCCCGGGGTCTTCCAATCAATCGCACTACAGCGTTAGTTCCGTGCTGTCGCCCGGGCTGCTTCTGGATGCCCCCCACAGTATTCTTGACCCCATCGGCAAGATGTACTGGGTCGGCAGGGATTCTCGCTGAAAACCTGAACCTGGGCAGAACCGGCTGCGATAAGTGGACGATATCGTTTTTAGCGGACGGGTTGGAGCTTAATTGACCATGCAGATATCTGGAACCATCCCTGAGTGCTTGCGGGAGCTGACCGAGTACGCCAGCGGTCTGACCGAGCGTTTCGCGGTTGCTGATCTGCGCAAACGACTTGAAGCTTTAGATATCTCCGTGGAAGACCTTGCGGATTATGCGATCTCGGACAAGAACGGCTACCGACGCAACCTCGTCTACGAATGCGACATGGCCGACTTTCTGCTGCTGTATTGGCGCAGCGGTCAGCGCAGCCCGATCCACAACCACGCCGGCTCAACCTGTGGGTTCAAGGTCCTCAAGGGCACGGGCATGGAAACCGTCTTCGACATGACCCCCTGCGGCCAGGTCGTCGCCAACAAGACAACCGTGATGAACGAGGGCTACATCTGCGCCGCGCAAGACGCCGACATCCATCAGGTCTCCAACCTCCAGGCGCCGGGGCAGGACCTGATCACGCTGCACATCTATTCCCCGCCCCTGCGCGTCATGGACCAGTACTCGATTACCGGTGGGCCCGTCGAACGCTATCAACCGATGATCTTCGAGCACGCCGATGGCAGCGGGATATAATCGCTCCCGCAACCGGGTACCTGCCCGCAGCCCGTGATATCATGCGGTGGGATTAACTAATAAAGCTGTCAGCGCGAACGACTTTTCTATGGCGGATCAATCCTCAAGACTAGCCGGGCTGGACCACGACGGTTTAGCGACGTTGTACGGCGGGATCGTCACCCTCAGCCCGGAGGCCGCGCTGTCGCTGGGCTCGATGGAAGGCGTCTACGATACGCCCGTCAGGCAGGCCCCGGTAATCCCGGGCCGGTGGGGCGGCTACCTGCTCGCCGCCGCCGCCGCCGCCGCGGCCTACGGCCTACATTACCTGCCGATCGCGCCATTCACGCTGGACACCGCCTCGGGCGGGACACGTCACCCGATCGGCGCGGCCATCATCGCCATCATCCTCGGCGTGATCATCGCCAACCTCCTGAAGCTGCCTAAGCCAGTCGTTGCCGGCGCGAAATCCATCGTGCGTTCCGTGATCCCGTACGCGATCGTATGCGTCGGCGCGGGGCTGAATCTCGTCGCCATCAGTCAGGCCGGCCTGTCGGCCTTATCCATCATGCTCGGGGCGGTCGTGTTCGCCTACGGCGCGGCTTACCTGATCGGCCGTATGCTCGGCCTGCCACACAAGACCGCAACGCTGTTGGGGGTCGGCACCGGCATCTGCGGCTCCAGCGCGATCGTTGCCGCGGCCCCGTTGATCGATGCCGAAGATGAAGACATGGTCCTCTCGATCGGCGCGGTGAACCTGCTTGGCCTGATTATGATGCTCCTGCTGCCCGCCGTCGCGCCGTTGATCGGTATCAGCGCCGAGCGTTTTGGGGTCTGGTGCGGCGCAACAATCCACGCCGTGCCTCAGGTCCTGGCCGCCGGGGACGCGTACTACACCGGTGGTGCGGACGCCGCAAAGTCCGCCGAATGGGCCACTCTCATCAAGCTCGGCCGGGTGGCCCTGCTCGCGCCGCTGGTCTTCGTCCTTGCCCTGGTTCACGCCCGCAAGCGCGCCTCTGTCGGCTCGGGCGACAATGTTTCCGTACGCTACCACCAGTTGGTCCCCTGGTTCATCTGGGGCTTTATTATCATGGCCGCGCTCGCGACCAAGGGCTGGCTCCCGCACCTGAGCTTCGGCGAAGGCGGCGACACGACCGCTCTGGCAGACGTGATCAAGTTTGCTGGCAAGGTGCTTCTGACCTTCGCCATGGCCGCGATCGGCCTGGGGGTGAACCTCCGCCTGATGATCGGCGTCGGCGGCAGGGCGGTCATCGCCGGAGCCCTCTCCTCGATCCTGCTCGCCCTCGCGGCACTGGGCCTGGTCTACGCCCTGCTGCGCGACCTGGCTCCAATCGTTTAACAGATTAATGGTGCAACAAGCGGCGCGACGTGATTCCAGCAGCTCCGCAGGCGAAGCGCCCTCGATAGGATTCGAACCTATGACCTATGCTTTAGGAAAGCATTGCTCTATCCAACTGAGCTACGAGGGCGGGTGGGTGATTCTTGACATTGTAATTACGAAGCCCGATCACACAAACGTGCCCGTATCCACCCGCCGCACCTGATTGCCCGCCCCGGGCCGCGCCACAGGACACCCGCCACGGTTTGTGTAAAATGCCCCCAACGCCCACGTAGCTCAGTTGGATAGAGCAGCGGACTTCTAATCCGCAGGTCACAGGTTCGAATCCTGTCGTGGGTATT
>CBDUNP010000387.1:0-3090 GCA_965368605.1 uncultured bacterium
ACAACGACCCGTACCCGGAAGAAGACGGCCTGATTACCAACCTGCAGAGGTCGCTCGCCGAGCTTCAGCAGTCACAGGGAGCGGCCGCGCCTGATCGGGAAGTGGGGGCCTTGGGTTGAACGCACGCCCCGTTTGAGGCCACAAGGCATGGGGCTGGGTAAGGCTTACGGCCTATACCGAGAAAACACCAGTTAAGCTGGGATATGTCCCAGATCAGTCACGATTTATGATGGCAGCCACGATATAATTAAGCAGAGAAAAGGTAGTGACCCAATGTTAAATAAAACATATTTTCTGGTGCTCGCCACGGCGGTGACGGCGGGTTCGTGCGCGACGGTTCATGCTCAGACCGGTGGCCGATCCGCTTGGATGTGGACCAGCAGTTCCGATCCCTACGGGGCGGCGAATATCCTCGGCGACCACGCCAAGGAGGGCGGGCTCATCGTGGACTTCCAGGCTCAGGGTTTTGACCGTATCTACACCAGCCTGGGGAGCTGGCCGGTGAGCGATCCCGATCGGGTGGCGCACTGGAATGCGAGCCTTGATGATGCCGGCATGCAGTCGCAGATGCTCCTGGGTGAGGCAAGCTGGATCTTCCCCGCCTCTCGCCCGGGCCTGCTTAACATCATTCAGACCAGGCTCATCGATTACAACGATTCACGCACCGATCCACGCGAACTCATCGACGCGGTCCACCTGGATATTGAGCCCCACGCCCTGTCCCAGTGGTCCAGCAGCACCAACGCGGAACGCCGTGACTTTCTTCTGCTCATGCGCGACACCTACGACGAGGTCCGCGCGTTGCTTGACAGCAGCGGTCAGACTCAGGTTGAGATCTACGCCGACCTGCCCGTCTGGTACGACAGCTCGTCCTCGATCGGCTGGGACCCGGGGGAACGGGATCAGTGGTTTATTGATCTGGGCGAGTCGCTGGACGGCTTCTCGATGATGGCGTACGAGCGCGACAGCCTGGGCCACATCGCCAGCGGCGTGGGCTGGGAAATCGCCAACTTCAACGGCGAGGTGCGTGTCGGCCTGGAAGCGCAGGCCGTCGGGCCCGGCGAGACCTGGGCCGACTTCGACGAGCTGATGGATATGGCGGACGCGCTCGATAACCTCTACGGCAACGACTTCGGTGGGGTCGACTTCCACGCCCTTCGTCACTTCGCCGCGCAGGTGCCCTTCAGCTTCCTGCCCGGTGATGTCAACGGCGACGGTTATGTTGGGATCGATGACCTCAACGCGATCCTCAGCAGCTGGAACCAGGCTGTCGAGTTAGGCAACTGGGGGCAGGGCGATATCGCGGGCACCGGCGACGGGTTCATCGGCATCAGCGATCTGAACGTCGTCCTGGGTAACTGGAACGCCGGTTCGCCTCCCGCGACAACCGCCAACGTGCCCGAGCCGACATCGCTGGCGCTGCTTGCGGGGTTTGCCGGGCTGGCAAGCGTTCGCCGCACGCGATCCTGAGCTATCGACCCGCGCCAAACCACTCCGTAGCTGTGCTATATTACGCTCGCCCCGGGTTCGGGCATCCAACTTTTCAACAGGAACGTATCGTGGAAATCAACATCGCGGACACGACTGAACAGATGAGCCAGCTTGCAGCAGCAGCGGGCGCTCAGTTGATCCGACAGGCTTTGGCCGACCGTGGCAGCGCCAACATCATCGTCGCCACCGGGGCCTCCCAGCTTCAGATGCTCGAACGCCTGATCCGCGAACCCGACATCCGATGGGACCTGGTCACGATCTTCCACCTGGATGAGTACGTCGGGCTGTCGATCCAGCACCCCGCTTCGTTCAGGAATTACCTGTGGAACCGGTTCCACTCGATGCTGCCCCTGCCCCCGCGTGCCTTCCATTACCTGGACGGCGAACACGACGCCGAAGCCGAGGCCAAGCGTGTCGGTTCGATCCTTGTGGATCACCCGATTGATGTTGCCTTCATCGGGATCGGTGAGAACGGGCACATCGCTTTTAACGACCCGCCGGCGGATTTTGAGACCGAGGCCCCTTACCTCATCGTCGAGCTCGACGAGGCCTGCCGGCGTCAGCAGCACGGCGAGGGTTGGTTCGAGACCATGCAAGACGTGCCCACCCGCGCGATCTCGATGAGCGTCAAGCAGATCATGAAGAGCGCTGAGATCATCTGTACCGTCCCCGACGAGCGTAAAGCCTTGGCGGTGAAGAATGCGGTCGAGGGCGGCGTGACCCCCGACGTCCCCGCATCGATCCTGCAGCAGCACGACCACTGCCAGCTTTTTATCGATAGCGCGGCGAGCTCACAGTTATCTCAACCCCTCAAGGCAACGACCTGATGACCGATACCGCAGGCTTTATTGATCTGCAGGTCAATGGATACGGCGGAGTCGACTTTAATCAGGACGACCTGTCGCCGGCCGACCTGAACCACGCCTGCCAGGCCATGCAGCGTGACAACGTCACGTCGGCGCTGGCCACGATCATCACCGACCACTCAGACGTTATGTGCAGACGCCTGCGTCGGTTGGTGGAACTCCGTGCCGAGGACGGGCTGGCGCGTTCGTTGATCGCGGGCCTGCATATCGAGGGGCCGTTTATCAATGCGGACGACGGCTACCGGGGCGCGCACCCCAGGGACGGGGTCATCCCCGCCGAGGTGGACGTGGTCGAACGTCTCCTCGATGCCGGCGGCGGGCTTACAAAAATCGTTACGCTTGCGCCCGAGTGTGACGCGGGCTTGAAGGTGACCCGCCTGCTTGCCGACCGAGGCCTGACCGTGTCGGCCGGGCACTGCAACCCCACGCCCGACCATCTCCACGCCGCGATCGATGCCGGCCTGTCGATGTTTACCCACCTGGGCAACGGCTGCCCTAAACAGATGGACCGACACGACAACATCATCCAGCGTGCATTGGCGCGTTCGGATCGGTTGTGGCTGTGTTTCATCGCCGATGGCGTGCACGTGCCGTTCTTTGCGCTGCGGAATTATCTGTGTGCCGCGGGGCTTGACCGCTGCATCATCGTCAGCGACGCGATGGCGGCGGCGGGGCTTGGCCCGGGCCTGCACACGATCGGCCGATGGGAGGTCCAGGTCGGCGACGACCTTGC
>CBDUNP010000388.1:0-3083 GCA_965368605.1 uncultured bacterium
CGGAGGACGTGGATGCCGACAAGCTGCTGGACCACGCGAAACAGTTGCGTGCGGCGACGGTAAACGGGAATGACAGCACAGAGTAACCGCCCTACCTGGAGCCACTGCGGAATCAATCATTGCGATCCCCCCGGCGGAAGCGAAGGGTGCACACAAGACATCTGATTAAATAATAAAAAGCCCACGTTCTAAGAACGTGGGCTTCATTGATATCACTTTGAACTATTCGGCCTATCAGTCCCGACGGCGGAGCAGCATGGTCGACGTGCCGGCGATGAGTAGCGTAGCGGTTGTCGGTTCGGGGACGGTGCCGTTGAAGTACTGGATTGCCAGTGCGTAAGCATCGATACCGACCATGGAACCCAACTCGCGAGCCGGGAGGTCGTCGGGGGTGACGTGGATGCCACCATAAAGCCTTGAGAGGCCGGCCTCATCGGCGGCGTCGTAATAGGTAGCCCACTGGAGGAGGACTTCGGTTTCGGGGCCGTCCTCGAACTCAAGACCATCGATCTCGATGACGTACTCACCCAGTCCATCGGGGAAGTAGATGCTGCCGGTCATGGCGGCCATGATTTCCGCTGCGGCACGGCTGAAGGTGCTGTGTCCGGAGACATAGCCGGCAAAGGCGGGGGTGACGAAGGTGCTGCGCTGGTAAGGCAGCCATTCGACGGCCCGGATCCAGTCGACGCCGCCGACTTCGTTCTCGGGGTCTTCGGGTTCTCCGGCCCATGCGAAGATGGCGATCTCGCCCTCGTGGCCGGCGAGGTGTTCGTGCTTGCCGCCGGGCGCGGTGGTCGCGTTGGTGATGACTTCAACGAGGTCATCCTGAAGGGGCAGGCCCTCGGGGTCGTAGCTGGGGCCCGCAGGATTGGTGCTTTGCCCCTTGCCGCCCATGTAGCGGATCATGGAGATCGGCCGGGCGTAGTCGTACTCGCCCTTATGGTTCCATGCCGCGACGGCGGCGTCGTGGACGGCACCATTCATAGCGAAATACATCTTGACATCCCATTCCAGGTCGTCGACGACGGGACCGACGCCTCCGATCTGCTTGACGAACCCGGGCTGGTCGGCCAGATCATTGGCTAGAACATTCCAGTGCCCGGGGGGTGTCTCGGAGTGAGGCCCGTCGGCCCAGAACTCGGCGACGGCGCGGCCGTAGTCGGCGTGGTTGACGACATTCGAGGCGTAGGGCACGCCGGTGACGGGGTTGACGCCGTAGCCCGTGCCGCTCTTGGTGCCAAGCGGGTTGTTGCCGTAAACACCCGGCGAGATGTCGATCATGTTGTTGGCAGCGGGGTCCAGCAGGCTTGAGTAGCCGATGACCTCGAGCGCGTTGGCCTTGAACTCGGCATCACCTGCGCCCCCGAGCTCAGGCGGAGCGCCCAGGTCGTGGTAGACGTCTGCGGGGCTTGCCTTGCTCATAGCGAAGGGGGTGACATTGCCCCAGTTGGGGTTGATGAACTCCTGGACGGCGGTGCCGATGACGATGCCGTTCTGCAGGACCAGGTGGTCGAACGCCAGGGGCTGCCAGCGGTTGGGCTGAAACATCTCGGTCCCCGGCAGGTCCTTGACCATGGCGGGGTTGGAAGGGAAGTAGCCGGTATCGTCGGCGTAGTCGTTCTGTTCGTTAGCGCCGTCGGCTGCGCCGTGGTTGATGATGGTCTGAGCGATGCGGTTGCCCAGCGCCGCGGGCGTGTCCCCGACCGTACTGGTAAATGTTTTATCGTAGCCGAGGTTGTCCATCTGGGTGTCGAACGCGGCGAGTGAGGTCGCGGCACCGGGGCCAGACTGGAAGCGGTGTTTCAGGACGTTGTAGGCGGCGTAGCTGATCGCTTCGTTGCGTGCGGAGGCAACGTCAACAGCGGAAGCCGATTCGGTGTGCAGGTATTGGGTCGACGCCGAGTCGTAGGCTGACCAGGCGTCGTACATGGCGGTGGAGACGTGGAAGAGATTGCGGGCATGGACGGTGGGCCTGGGGGTGTCCAGACGGATAGCCTCCAGCAGTTGCTCATCCCACTGACGGGCGACGGTCTGCACCGCCTGAGCCGGTGACGCTGAAATCACCAGAAGAAGCCCAGCGATCAATAACGCGAAAAAGATAGAAACACGCCCTTGGACGTGCTTACGGTTAGATGAGAATATCACCCCAGCCTCCCTTAAAATTAGGTGTGAAAAAAGGTCCCCTCCTTTTCCACAGAGGTATTATGACACAGTTCCTGATATTGTCGAGGGTTAATCGTGTTTTTATCTGGATGTATTGATTTTCTGGCGACGATATTACCCAGATTGACAGGGCGGATCCCCCCAGGGTTGATGCCAACGGACCATCGAGCCGTTATGCTCTAGGGCAATGCACGAACCTATCAAGTTCCAACACGAGCCGGGGGCAGCAGATAACGCTGCGGAGGCTTCGAGTCAGGGGCTGCGGCCCCGTCATATGGAGCTGAAGAAAGAGAAGGCCCTGACGATCCAGTGGTCTGACGGGCGGCTGTCGATCTATCCGATCGCCTACCTGCGCAAGCTGTCTCCCTCGGCAGAGGCGAAGGAGCTGCGTAAGGCGATGGCCCGTAACCCACTGACGGTCATGCCCGCTGGAACCGGGGGTGAATCGGGACCGCTGACGGCGGAGGGGATCGAGATGGTGGGGAATTACGCAGTCCGAATCAACTTCTCAGACGGGCACAGCACGGGGATTTATTCCTGGGCCTACCTGCGTCAGATCGACCCGAATCAGCCCGACAAATCCGGGCCTGAAACCCCTCAGCCCGGAACACCGTGACCCTAACCTGCAGACATTTGACCACCCACGGGCAGCGGTTATAAAGACCCTCCCGCACCTCGGAAAAGAACCCCCATGAGAACCATCGCCAAACTCTTCGGCCAGTCCCCGATCGTCCCGCTCCAGGCGCACATGGAGAAGGTCTCCCAGTGCGTCGAGAAGGTCAAGCAGATGTTCCAGGCCCTGAGCCAGGGCGATCAGGCCGCCATCGAGAAACTGGCGGAAGAGACCTCGGCCCTGGAATACGAGGCCGATCAGATCAAGCACGACATCCAGACCCACCTGCCCAAGCGCATGTTCATGG
>CBDUNP010000389.1:0-3069 GCA_965368605.1 uncultured bacterium
CCGTGACGGCGGCGGAGTTGACCATAATCACCGCCAACCCCAGCAGCGCGACCACGGCCAATTGCAGGATGTGTGAAGAACGGATCACCAAGGGATTATCGGGCCTCAGCCCGATCCGAAACCAAAAAATGGCGAATCACCGTCCAAACCAAGCGGAAGGGCCGAGAGCACAACGCCGCTACTAAAAAATACCGGGCATGACCGCTCAGCGCCCGGCCGATGCCCCGATCGAGTGAAGGGACGCCGAAGATACCAGCGATTCCGTAGTGGGGACGTGGTCGAAAAGCCAACCGCAGTAGCGTTCCGCACTTTCGGCGGTCATGTGCGTGCCATCGCGGGTATGGAAGCTCTGATTGGTGGGCCGGGGCATGTAGGCGAAACGATCCGGGGGGAGAACCTGACGGGCGAGCTCTCGCAGTTGTGAACGACGCGGAGAGTCATAGGTGGCGGCGTCTTCCGGGGCCTCAAAAAGGATGACACGCACGCCCCGGGCTTCCAATGATTCGACCCGCTGACGGATGTCTTGAAGCCGAGCGGTCAGCACGACGGGGTCGTAACGGGTCTGCACCGCTTGCAGACGCACCTCACGAAGCACGCCGCCCCCGCCGGCCCCGGGCTCGGCGGATTCAGAGGTCTCTGACTTCGTGGATGCTACGGCCCCTTCCGCTTGTAGGGTCGAGGACTCATTGAGGACAAGGGCCAGCCCCTTGGGGGCTCGCGTGTCACGGTCGGCGACTTCATCCGTCAAGCCGAGCTTTTCGAAAATACGCCCGGCGTAGTAGCGGCCCAGATACAGACACCGGAACGTTACATGAGCGGGCTCATTACGTTCCCGTAATGCGGGGGTCGATCGCTTGGCCTGCCGAAGACCTGGCATCAGCAGACCGTCGACAAGCCCCGCGTTGGGTGATCGCTCGGCGACGTTGATCTCCACCAGCACGGTCTGAGGGCGGGCCTCGCTGCGCTCGATGATATCCAGCCCGGTCAAACACCCTTCACCGGCTAACGCGAGGTTAAACCAATCTTCGGGCAGGTCTTTGAGCCAGTAGCTGATCGATGAGCCGACCACCACCACCGGAGCATCGGGGCACTCGTAGACGTATTGCTCCGCGGCCATGACATTCAGTTCCCACTGCGAGCCACGGATGAAACCCGGCAGCTCCGTGAACGGCAGAAACGCCGCATAGCCCACCGCTATCACGAGTAATGCAACCAGGCTCCGGCGGATCAACATGGGGCAAGCGTCCTTGTTAAAACTGAAAATAGATAAACGCGGAAGGTGTCCCGCTGTTGATCAGCAGCATCCACAACATCAGCCCGTAACTAGCGGGGGCAAAGATCGGCCCAAGGGGGCGGCCCCCGGGCTGCGATTGTTGTTGCCACCAACGGCTACGCAGCAGCAGGTATCGCACGTGCAGTAACACAACCGGGGAAGAGAAGAAGGTGATGTAGTAAACCAGCGAGACGTCGTACCCTCGATCCCAGTTCGTACCGATGCACTGCACGTACGCCACCGCGTCTGAAAAGTTCGTCAACTGAAACAGCAGCCACGCCAGGGTGACCACGACGAAGACGGTAAGCATCTGCAAGGCTTGCGCGACCACACCGGTCCCGATCGTAATACGCCCACGCAAGGCGCGTTCGGCGGCGAGCGCCAGGCCATGCACCCCGCCCCATACCGCATAGCTCCAGGCCGCCCCGTGCCAGAGGCCGCCGAGCAACATCACCACAAACAGGTTCGCGTAGGTACGTCCCCGGCCTTTACGGTTGCCGCCCAGCGGGAAGTACAGGTACTCGCGCAGCCAGGTCGACAGGGAGATGTGCCAACGCTGCCAGAACTCGGAGAAGCTTCGCGCGATGTAGGGGTGGTCGAAGTTTTTAGGCAGCAGGTAGCCAAACAGCCCCGCGACCCCCATCGCGATCAGCGAGTAGCCCCAGAAATCCGCCAGTATCTGCATGGAGAATCCCAGCAGCATAACGATCAAGTCGATCGAGCCGCGGGCATGGAAGTACGGCGCTTGGATCCAGAAGGTGTGGTCTTTGAGGTTGTCCGCGACCACCATCTTCATGAAATAGCCCATGACCAGCAGCGAGAAACACCGGTTCCAATCGATGTCGGCGAATCGCTTGGGCTTGATCTGCGGCATGAACTCATTCGCCTTGACGATGGGGCCGGCCACGAGTTGTGGGAAGAAGCAGATGAAAAACCCGGTGTGCAAAAGGTGCCGCATCGGCGAGCCGTCGAGCCCTTCACGCAATTCAGCGGTATCGCGTGCACGCAGCGCATCGATCACCAGGCTCATGCCCTGAAATGTGAAAAACGAGATGCCGATCGGCAGCGGGATCATCAGCAGCAGGTGCCCAAAAGATTCCTCCCCCGGCGCGCCCTGGTAAAAAGTCAGCGTTAACATCCCGGCGTACTTGAAGAACCCAAGCATCGCCAGGTTCATTACGATCCCCGTGACCGCCCACGCTCGGGCACCGCGGACGCTCTGGCTGTGGTAAGTCATCCCACTGGACAATGCATTAATCAACACGGATCCGACCAACAGGGCGAGCAGGTACGGCTGCCCCAGGCCGTAAAACGTCAGGCTCGCGGCGAGCAGCAAACCGACCTGCGCCCGACGCAGCATCGGCAGGTAGTACAGCCCGAGGGTGACCACCACAAGCAAGGCAAAATCGAGGCTATTGAACAGCATGCCCAGAGGTCCGAGGAGTGCCTGATCCTGTCCGGGGGATCCAGGCGCGCAACTACACGCGAAAATCCTATCGACGCGCAGAACTTATCCCATGTATATTTCCCCGCCGTCGCCAAGGGCTTGCCGATAATACAGGCCGCGCCTTGTGCGAACCAAACCTCTCAAACATATGCGCCTGGAAAACCTCATCCGACCGCGCGGGGCCGATGTATCGATCAGGCCCGGCCGCTGCGCCTGGTCACGCCCATGCCGATCAAGCCCATGAGAATAAATGTGGCCGGCTCGGGGATCGTGGTCGCCCCCGGATTCGTGGGTGGGGTGCCGGCGTTCCAGTTGCTGAGTACGGCGTTGAGGTCATCGATGCCGATGA
>CBDUNP010000390.1:0-3060 GCA_965368605.1 uncultured bacterium
AGCTCGTGCCGGACCAGGTCTTCAGGCGGTCGTTGGTGGTGAGGCTGACAATCTGGTGCCCGGGCGCGACCAGGTCAACGAAGTTCCCACGCGTCGAGAAGCTCGAAACGCTGTTATCGCGGTTGGTCGAGCCGACGGCGACCAAGTGCTTGTGGTTACGCCAGTTCGCATAGGTCCGCCCGTCATTCCCGGCGGCCATGAAAACGACATCGCCTTTGGTCTGGGCATACGCCGCGGCCTTCTGCAGAGCGTTGAGGTGGACGCCGGAGTAGCTAACGTTAATAACCCGGGCCCCCTGGTCAGCGGCGTAGCGGATGCCGTGCGCCAGGTCAGAGGTGTAGGCGGCGCCGTCGCTGCGGTTACTCACGCGGATGGGGATGGCTCGTGCGGTCCAGGCGGCCTGGGCGATGCCTTCGTTATTGCCGCTGGTCGCGGCGATCAGGCCGATGGTGCCTGTGCCGTGGGGATTCACGGGGTTGAGGTTCTTGCTGCCGTTGACGATGTTGATGCCCTTGCCGATGGCAAGGTTGCGTTGCAGGTCTTTATGATCGACGTCAAACCCGGAGTCGATGACGGCGACCTTGATCCGGCCTCGCTCGGGCAGGTCGACGATCTGGGCCCAGGCCTCGCCGAAGTTCAGATTGTCCAGGTACCACTGCTGGTCCTGGCCGGGGTCGTTGAAGCTGACGGTGGCGGCGTTGGCCGAGGTGCTGGCCAGGATAAAGACCAACACCGCAAATGCGCGACGAATCATAAGAAAAACTCCTGGATCGGATCGTGGCTCGAAAAAACAAGGCCCAATCGTGCGCCGCGCTGGGTCGGCCCACCCTGTTCCATCGGCGAAGCAGTGGTGAGCAATCAACTTCTTATTGACGTGTAAAGATGGGTAAAATGCCTGGAAACCGCTACAAAACAACCGTGCCGATAAGGACCAGGCTCTTGATACTGGCAGTACGGAACGGCGTGCGGATCCGGTAGGTTTTTCGGGAATCCGGGTAACGTCTGATATCTACGATCCCGTCTAGACACTTTGAGATTGCAAGCGTGGGCGCATCCGCTACGATCCCCTGCTTACCCTCCCCAAGAACCCCGGGTTAAACACACAGGAAAACGACCATGGCCGAGCAGAAAGCAACGAACATCACCTGGCACGAAGGCAAAGTCACCCCCGAAGAGCGTCAGGCCAACATGGGCCAAAAAGGCTGCACCCTCTGGATGACCGGGCTATCCGGCAGCGGTAAGTCCACCGTAGCCGTGGCCTTAGAGCAGGTCCTGCTGCAGCAGGGCAAGCACGCCTACCGCCTCGACGGCGACAACATCCGCATGGGCCTGAATAAGAACCTGGGCTTCAGCCCCGAGGACCGCGACGAGAACATCCGCCGGATCGGAGAGGTGACCAAGCTCTTCGCCGACGCCGGGATCATCAGCGTCACCAGCTTCATCAGCCCGTACAAGGAAGCCCGGGACATGGTCCGCAAGCTGCACGAGGAAGCCAACATCCCGTTCCTGGAGGTCCACGTGGACTGCTCGCTGGAGACCGCCGAGGAACGCGACCCCAAGGGCCTGTACAAGAAAGCCCGCGCCGGCGAGATCAAAGGCTTCACCGGCATCGACGCCCCGTTCGAGGCCCCCGAAAAACCCGAGATCGTCATCAAGACCCACGAGTTGAGCATCGAAGAGTCGGTGCAGGCACTGCTGGACGCGCTGGGTGAACGCGGGTTGATCTGAATCTGTTTGGCGACAAGCTAGATAAATAATAAAAGCCCAGGGCGAAAGCTCTGGGCTTTTTCTTTTTGAGTCGGATCAAAGATATCGGATTACTCGCTGGCGATGTCGTCGTCTTCGTAGCCAACCGACGTGTAACCAAGCAGGGCGTTGGATTCATCATCCCACGTATCACCCGGGACATTCAGGATGTCTGCCTGCGCGCCTGGGTCCTGGTGACGCGAGAATAATCGGTCGTACTCGATCGTTGGGCCTGCGCCATACTTAGTATCTAACGCGCTTTCGTTCTCGAACGCGGCGCTGCCGTCACCGCGCCCGACACTGCCGGCCCACCTCCCGCTGTCTTCAGACGTGCGGATGCTGTAGATCTTGTCGTAGTCGTTGCCGATGCGCCCGCCAAGGATGCGGGCGCGGTCGGTTATCAGCACGGCCTGGGTGTTGATCGATTGCTTCCACTCGCGGGCACGGCCGACCTGATCAGGGCGAGTCTCGTCATCTGCTATCGGACCACCATCGCTGTGGATATTCAACAGGGCATAAGAATAATTATCCGCCGAAACTTCGCCGGTTGTCCAAGCGGCCTTGGTCTCGGATGGACTGATGAGGTATTCGCCATAGAAAGCGTTAGCATCAAGCATGATCCAGAACCGGCCCTCGACGGTACCGCCGTGCTTAGTGGTGGGCATTAACGCTTGATGTGCGCCGTCAACGTCGCGGACCAGGTAGCCTCTGCTGTTTAGACCCGGCATCTTTTCTTTATTACCACCGGCATATGTATAAAGGCCTTGCACGATGCCGCGGACCTGAGTGGTTTGCTTCATCTGGCGCCGGTACTTGTCCCTACCTTCCAAGGCAATCAGGAAGAACGCAAGGATCACGACGGTAAGAATGACACTCCCAGCCACGACCGCCCCAAGCTTGAACAGGCTCGCGCCGTTTAAGTTTGGCCGCGTGAGTTTCGAATCGCTAATACCCGACGACTGATGATTTTGCGAAGGCCCGTCATTCATGCGCATTCCCCTGGCAACCGGATAAGTTTTCACCCCTGCCGCGACACGATCTACGGCATCGACCTGGGCTGCGTTTCAATATCCCGCAACCGCGCCTGCTCCTCGCGTTTGACCTTGGCCTCCGCATTTCTTTTACGTTCGGTGTCGTCTTCGGGTTCGAGTTGGGGCTGCCAGTGGTAGGCGTGGAAGTCCCAGGTGAGTTCGCCGTCGGCGCCGCAGTGGAAGACGGTGTAGCCGGGGCCTGCGCCGTTGAAGTCGCCGGCCCACCAGGAGCCGGAGACGGCGGGGCTGGTGATGTACCAGACGCCGTGCCAGCGGTATTCCT
>CBDUNP010000391.1:0-3058 GCA_965368605.1 uncultured bacterium
CGCGTATCACGGCATCCACCGTTTGATGACGCTGGCGATGGGTGTGCTTGCGTTTGCGATCGTCGCGCGGTGGTGGGTAGAGGGCAAGCGGCCGTGGTTCTTACTCGAACCGGCGGTGTGGATCGGGGTGTATATCGCGATCTGTATCGCGTCGATCCGCGGCTCGATAGAGCCCGATCGTGGATGGGACGGGATCGAGTTTCTGGCCAAGAGCACGTTGGTCGTGTTGATCCTGGTGACGTTGGTTCAATCGGTGGAGAGCCTTCGGCGCGTCGTGTGGGCGGTGATCGCGGCGGGCATCGTGATGGGCACGATCTGTACAGCCCAGAGCCTGCTTGGCTTATCGGAAAACCACCTGGGCGGGTTTGGTATTACGCAGTACAGCCACATCATTGGGAAGCTTCACGCTTTTCGTGCGGCGGGCCCGTTGGATGATCCGAATTACTTTGCGCAGGTGATGATCGTGGTCGTTCCGCTGGCGATCCAGCGGCTGTGGACGGCGAAGCGGAAGTTGCATCTTGTATTGCCGGCGTGGGCGTTGTTTGTCAGCCTACATACAGTTGTGCTGACCTATTCGCGTGCCGGGGTGCTGGCGGTCTTCGTGATGGTCGTGCTGATGGTGCCGATGCTGATCCGCAGCCGGCCCCGGCCGAGGAACCTGGCGGTGATGGGCGTGGTCCTGATGGCGCTGGTGCCGATGCTGCCCGAGGGCTATGTCAGCCGGGTGACGGGGCTTGAGTTCGTCGCCCCGAAAGATACCACGGTCGTGGCAGATGTTGAGGAGGTCAAAACGACCTCTGAGAAGCTGTTGGAGGAGCCGAGCTTCCGTGGCCGACTCAGCGAAAACATCGTCAGTTATCAGATGTTTCGGGACCACCCGTGGCTAGGCGTGGGGCTGAATAATTACCCGGTGAATTACCAGCGTTACTCCCAGCCGTTGGGCCTGGACCCGCGCACGTCCAGGCGTTCGGCGCACAACCTATATTTTGAGTCGTTTGCCGAGACCGGCCTGCTGGGGGGCGTGGTGTTCTGCACGATGCTCTGTGTGATTGCTTACGGCATGCGGGGAGCGAGGCTGCGGTTGAAGCGGCGCGGGGCTCTTGAGCAGGCGGACCTGGTCTCGGCGGTCACGATCGCGGCGGTTGGGTTCTTTGTGGCGGCGGTTTTTCTGCACGCCTCGTTTGCGTTTCACATGTGGTTCCTGATCGGGTTGGGCTTTGCACTGCCGAGGGTGGCTGAGGCGGCGGAATGAATCTGCGGCGAGCGACTGTGATCGGTGGTGTGTGGAGCTACGGCACGTTCGCGGCTGGGAAGCTGTTGATCTTCCTGAGCACGGTCGTATTGGCACGGCTGCTTGTCCCGGAGGACTTTGGTTTACTGGCGCTCGGCCTGGTGACGATCAACTACCTGGACCGGGTCAGCGGGATGGGGGTCGGGGCGGCGTTGATCTACCGCCAGGAGTCGCCCAAACGAAGTGCGGGCGTTGCGATGACGCTGGCGGTCCTGATCGATGGGGCGCTGACGCTGGCGGTGATTGTCGCGGCCCCCTGGATCGCGGCGGCGTTTGATAACCCGGCGATCACGTCGATCGTGCGTGTGCTGGCGGTGGGTTTCTTTATCGCGAACCTCAAGAACGTCCCCGAGTCGTTGATCCGCAAAGATATGGCGTTTCAGAAACGCGTGGTCCCGGAACTTGGCAAGAGTTTGATCAAGGGCGGCGTGGCGATCCTGATGGCGTGGTGGGGCTGGGGCGTCTGGAGCCTGGTCTGGGGGCAGGTGGCCGGGGGCACGGCGTCGATGGTGCTTTACTGGGTGCTCTGCCCGACCCGGCCCGGGTTTGCGTATGACCGCGAGATCGCGCGCTCGATCCTCAAGTACGGTGCGCCGATTGTGATGCTGGCTCTATTGGGAACCATCTATAACAGCCTGGACTACATATTCATCGGCCTGCGTATGGACGCGGATCAGGCGGGGTATTACGCGATGGCGTTCCGCATGCCGGAGCTGGCGATCCTGAGTGTCGGGTATTCGATGAGCCATGTCTTGTTCCCGGCCTATGCGAAGGTCCAGCACGACCCCGACAAAATCCGTAGTGGATACCTGATGACGCTGCGATACCTGACGCTGCTGACCGCGCCATTAAGTGTGGGTTTGTATCTGGTCAGCCCGGAGTTTGTGACGGTGTTTTATTCAGACCGCTGGCTGCCTTCGATCCCGGTGATGCAGATGCTTTCGCTGTACACGCTGTTGCTGACGCTTTCAGGGAACGAGGGGGAGGTGTACAAGGCGGTGGGTCGGCTGGACGTGCTGTACAAACTTATGGCGGCGCAGATGGTCCTAATGGGGCCGGTGCTGTGGTACGCGGCTGGCTTAGGGATTGAAGCGGTGTCGGTCGCGCTGGTCGTCATGGGGCTGCCTTTGCTGGTGCTCCGCCTGGTGGTGGTGGGACGATTCCTGAGTATCGGTGTGAAGGAGATCATCAAGGCGCTCGGGCCTGTGGCGAGCGCGACGATGGTGATGTTTGCCGGGACGTGGGCGGTGCGATGGGGTCTTGCCGACCTGGGTTTGACGGTCAGGCTGGTGATCTCTGTGGGATCGGGGGCGCTGCTGTATGCGGGCGCGTTGTGGGTGTTTTATCCCGCCCTGGTCGGGCAGGCGTTGTCGGCGGCCGGGGTTGGCAGGAAGGCGGGGGCGCCATGACCGGGATACTGTTCTGGGTTTGTGTGTTGGCGGTCTTTTATGTGTACGCCGGGTACCCGTTGGTGCTCGCGACGATCGCGCGGCTGCGCAAGCCGGCCGAAGTTCCGGCTGATCCGCCCCACCGCCCTGCTGTTACTCTGATCATTGCGGCTTACAACGAGCAGGCGGTTGTCGCGGGCAAGCTCGATAACAGCCTGGCGTGTGATTACCCGGCGGACCGCTTACAGATCATCGTCGCCGCGGACGGGTCGGATGACCAGACGGTATCTATCGTTGAGGGGTACGCGGATCGCGGGGTGATCTTAAGTTATTCGCCGGAACGCCTCGGCAAGTCGGCGGCGATCAATCGTGCGATGGG
>CBDUNP010000392.1:0-3044 GCA_965368605.1 uncultured bacterium
CGTGGTCAGCGTGCCGGTGCCGCCCGCGCCGGTGCTGCTGCCGCCGACGAAGAGGCTATCTGTGTTGGTCCAGGTGGAGCCTGCCCCGGTCACGGTGGCCGCGCCGGTGCCGCTGGGATTCACGCCGATGGTGCCAATCGTGTTCGACACCGCGCCGCCGGCTTCGACGTTCAGCGTGCCGTTGCCGTTGAGTCCGACACGCAGTTCGCCGGTGTGGGTCCAGTCCGAGTTCGCCCCGGTGACCGTGGCCACGCTCGTGGAGGCCGCCGAGAAAGCGATGCTGCTGGAGGTGCCCGACACCGCGCCGCCGTCGGCGACGGTCAGCGTGCCATCGCCCACGTCGCCGACACGCAGGTCGCCGGTGTTGGTCCAGAGCGAGTTCGCCCCGGTCACCGTCACCGCGCCGGTGGAGCCTGACGACCGGCCGATTCTGCCGGTCGCGTTCGTCACCGCGCCACCGGCTTCGACGTTCAGCGTGCCGGCGCCTTCGAAGCCGACGTTCAGGGAAGTGCTGGTCCAGGTCGAGTTCGTGCCGGTGACCGTGGCCACGCCGGTGGTGCCGGACAACCGGCCGATGTTGCCGATCGTGTTCGACACCTCGCCGCCGGCTTCGACATTCAGCGTGCCGTTGCCACCCTGACCGATCGCCAGGGCGCCCGTGTTGGTCCAGGTCGAGTTGGCGCCCGTCACCGTGGCGGTGCTCGTCGACCCGGCAGCGTCACCGATCAAGCCGAACGTGGCCATGAGTTGACCGCCGTTGATTTCCAGGGATGCGGTGCCGGCCACGGTGCCGAGCCGCAGCTCGTCGGCCACCTCGCCGAGGAGGCTGACAGTGACGGCGCCCGCGTTGATGTACGCGTCGTCCGTTGCGGTAGGCTCGGTGCCGCCGACGAGCCAGCTAGCATCCGTGTCCCAATTGCCGGTGCTGCCGTCCCAGGTCAGCATCGCGGCCGGGGCCTGGCAGGTGAGGCAGGTGGTGATGGCGAGCGCAGCAAAGACGACGCGGCCCGGCCGCTGAGCAATAGAGATAGACATAAGGAAACCGCCTCGATTCTACCCGTCGAGAGGGGATATGAAGATGAAATCGACCGCCCGCGTGTGAATAGCAAGAAACACGCTGATTTATCCTAATCTATAGCCGATCGGGGGGCAATGAAATTCCGGGGCAGGCGTACATGTAACAACCGTAACATGCCCAGATTAACAATGTACTCCCGGTTCTTGACGGCGTGATCAAGCGGTCTGATCGCGAAATGCCGACGTGGGCGTTACCCGGGCCTATGCTGCGCCAAGGCCCGGCTTGGTTGCGGAAGTTCATGGCGGGATCAGCGCATAAAAAAAGGTCTCGACCGGGGAGGCATGCCGGTACGAGACCCGATCCAGGGTGATGGAATGTCGGCCGGTGTGCGGGTACAAGACGCGTCGGCCGGGTGCCTGCGTGCTGGTCGGCTCTCGCCGCCGCCCGCATCGGCAACACAGGAAGTAACCAATTCAATCGCTGCCCTGTCCAGCGGTTGGCCCGGGAAAATGCGTCGGATCGATTCCGGGGGTAGGCCTGTGTGGGCTGGGTAATAACCCTGACGGACCCGGGCGTGTTTCCAGCGAATCAGGGCCGATTTCAGAGATATCCACTGGATCCAAGGTTTGGCTAAGCGGCGGGCAATCCATGAGTTCCGGGCATCACCGGGCGTTGATATACTTCTTGGATGAATGCCAAGCCAAAAATCGGCCTCTTCCCGGGCACGTTTGATCCTATCACCAACGGCCACCTGGACGTGATCGGACGCGGCCAACGGCTGTTCGACCGGCTGATCGTGGCGATCGGGCACAACCCGGCCAAGACCCAGCTCTTCAGCGTGGACGAGCGGACCGCCATGATCGAGGAGCTGATCCGCGACCAGTGCGAAGACCACGTCGAGGTCCGCTCATATCAGGGTCTGACCGTGGACTTCGCTCGGGAGGTCGGGGCTACCGCCGTGCTGCGTGGCCTGCGGAACGTGACCGACCTGAACTTCGAGTTTCAGCTTGCCTTGACCAACCGCGCCATCGCCGACGTCGAGACGGTCTTCACCATGACCGGCGACTCTCACGCCTTCGCCAGCTCTACCCTCATCAAACAGATCGCCGCCGGCGGAGACATCGACCGCCTGCACCGGATGCTGCCCAAGCTCGTGATCGAAAAGATGAAGCAGAAGAAAAAAGAGCACGGCGGCAAACTCCCCTGGCTCCACGTGGACCACTTTAAAGAGTAAGGTCTGGGAAACAGGGTTTAGGGTGTAGGGCCTGGGGTGTAGGGCTTGGGGAAAAGTAAACACGAAACAAAGCCGGCTCATGGCGAAGCCTTGGGCCGGGTCTCTTCCGAGACGCAATAAGGAAGTATCGCTACACATGGACTACCGCATCATCAGCATCGGCGCATTAAGCGTGCACGAATTGTGGGACAAGCAGGCCGAAGCCCGGACGCCCCACGCGACGACGACGCTGGTGCGCAGTGAAGACAGAGTCATCCTCGTCGATCCCGCCCTGCCGGGTCAGGTGATCACCGCCCGCCTGGCCGAGCGCTGCGGGTTGGGCGCGGACGACGTGACGGACGTTTTTCTGACCTGCTTCCGCCCGGCACACCGCTGGGGGATCACCGCCTTCCCCAAAGCCCGCTGGCTGGTCGCCGAGGCCGAGCGTGAACAGGTCGGCGTTGCGTTGATCGAGAAGCTTCAGGATGAAGAAGACGAAGAGGTGCGCAAGCACATCGAGACGGACGTGGCGGTACTGAAACGCTGCGAGGCCGCGCCGGACAAGCTGGCGGAACACGTGGACCTGTTCCCCCTGCCCGGCTACACCCCCGGCTGCTCGGGCCTGCTGCTAAGCCACGTCAACTCAACCACCCTGATCGCCGGCGACGCGGTCGCTACCGCAGAACACCTTGAAAAAGGACGGGTGCTGCGCGGGGCATACGACATCAACCAGGCGCAAGAGAGCTTCATGGAAGCCGTCGAGATCGCCGACGTCATCGTCCCCGGCCACGACAACCTGCTGCTGAACCCCAC
>CBDUNP010000393.1:0-3039 GCA_965368605.1 uncultured bacterium
GTTTCACGGGTCAGGACATTGCCCTTGCCCTCTTCGCCGCCGATCGACATCAACGCGACGCGGGGGTTCTCAACGCCCAGAACGCGGTGTGCGTAGACGCCCGCCATGTGGGCGTATTGATGCAGGTGAGTGGGGCGGGGCTCGGGATTTGCGCCGACATCACACAGCACAATCGGGCCGTAGAACGTGGGCAATGGGACCGCAACGCCGGGGCGGTGAACCCCAGGCAGCCGACGCATCGACATCTGCGCCGCCGCGACACAAGCGCCGGTGTTACCCGCGCTGATCACCACGTCGCACCGCTTGTCCCCAGCCTTCTTGCTGCCCAGCTCCGCCATCCGCACCAGCGAGCTGTCAGGCTTGTTGCGCAGCGCCTGCACCGGCGGCTCGGCCATCTCGACGATCTGTGTCGTCTCGACAACTTCGACCCGTGGGTCGTCTGCGAGTTTACGATTGGATAACTCGTCCCGGATGACCTGACCATCGCCCACGAGGACTATCTGGTCGCCGCTATTCAGCAGGTCGACCGCGTCCAGAGCGCCAGCGAGGATCGCGTCGGGAGCGTGGTCACCCCCCATGACGTCGATGGCAATGCGCACTAGATCAGTCTTCCTTGGACAGGCTGAGTTTCAGTCCGGGACGGACGTAGCCACACTCATTGCATGCCGTGTGGGGTAGGCGGGCGCTGCCACAGTTCGGGCAGCTGGCGACATGCACAGGCTTGTGCGCGTCGTGGGAACGACGCTTACGGCCCTGGGTCCGGGTTTGACGTTGTACAGGTAACATCGCTTGGCATCCTCTTTATTGGGTCTGACAGTCCACCGGTCAATTCATTCCGCGACCGGCTTAGGGTCCTGGCTGCGGGGCTCGAATCGGGGAGATTAGTAGGCCTGACCGGCTCCGTCAAGCTCAGAGCCTGATGCGATGCTCTTGGGAGTATTGATTAAAGTCATTTTTGGCAGTTACTTACGACGTTATGCCTCGGTTCGATTCCAGGCCCGACGATCAATATTACCCAAGGCGACGTTCCCACGGCTCTTGGTCGGGCAAAATCCATCACAAAGAGCTTGACGTATATATCGAGCAGCTATACATTGGCACGCGATAGGTCATCGAAGCCAAGCCCCCCGGAGCCCGCCATGTCCGAGCGATTCGAACGCGAACTGATGCGAGGCAGCCTGGACCTCATGGTCCTCTCCGTCCTCGCCGACGGCGCGAACTACGGCTACCTCATCCAGAAACGTGTACGCGAAGCCAGCGGCCAGACCGTCAAGCTCGAAGCCGGCACGCTCTATCCCTTATTGCATCGGCTCGAAGCCTCCGGGGCGATCCGCAGCAAGTGGGACGACGCCACCGGACGCAAACGCAAGTGGTACGAACTCACCGCCGCCGGCCGACGCCGCGTCCGCTCCCAGGCCGCGCAGTGGGATCGTTACGTCAACTGCATCCAGCAGCTATTAACACCGGCGCTGGCGGCGCTGCCCGCCAAGTAGTGACTCCGTACCCGCAGATCAAAGGGGCCTTCACATGTCTGAACAAGAGTTCGACGTTTACCTGAACCTGATCGCCAAGCTGCTCAGGCTCAGCGACACCCAACGCCAGGCCATCTCCGACGAGCTCCGCGACCACATGGAGGCCCGCCTCGAAGAGCTGATGGATCAGGGCCTAACCAAAGAAGACGCCATCCACGCCGCCATCGAAGAGTTTGGCGACGCCGCCGGGCTCGCCGACCAATTCACCACGATCACGAAACAACACACACTCAGGAGACGCATTATGAAGACCAGCATCGGTGTCATGGCCACAGCCGCCACAGTCGCGCTCACCTTCCTCTACATGCTCCCCATCGACCGCCCCGGTATCCAAGGGCCCGCCTCATTGATCGCCCAGCAGGCCGACGCACAAGCTGAGAACGCCGGCGAAACCGCAAAGACCCTTGATTTGCTGTCCCAACGCATCTCTGTCGACTACGGCGACACGCCCCTCGAAGGGGTATTCGACCACCTCCGGCACGAGACCGGCACCAACCTGTTCGTCAACTGGACGATCCTCGAGTCCGCCGGCTGTGAAAGCAGCCACCCCGTGACGCTCTCACTGAAAGACACACCCACCACAACCGTCCTCTCACTGATGTTCCAACTCATCAACCCCGTGCTCAACGAACCGCTGGATTACGCCGTGCTGGACGACGTGGTGGTCGTCGCGACCGTGTCGGAGATCAACCGCATGCGTGTCGTGCGTATCTACGACTGCCTGGACTTGATGCACCCCAAAGCCGACACGCAGGCGGACGTGGGCATGGCGGGTGATCCCTTCGGCTCTGCACAAGCGCCGGGCGGTTATGGTGGGGCCGGTGGTATGGGCGGTTATGGCGGCGGCGAATACGGCGGGGGTGGTGAAGCTTTCGGTGGGCGTGGCGGCTACGGCGGCGGTTACGGTGCCGAGCCCAGCCGTCGCGGTGCGGGGCGACAGCCGGCCGCCTACGGCATGGACCGCGCCGCTTCAACACGCAACCAGGCCAACGAACTGATCAACGTCGTCCACCCCCTCCTGGACGACAGCGGCTCCGTCTCGACCTACGACGGCATGCTCATCGTCAACGCCGGCCACAAAACCCACCAACGCATCCAGGAAACCCTCACCCTCATTCGTAACGCACAGCAACAACGCTGACACCATGAAACGTATGAGTGCCACCCAATATCTAAACCTTTAGCCCCCGCAACCACACGGCGATAGCCCGGCAAGACGCATGCTGCACCTAAAGCAATAACACGCCACGCCCCCCAACCCCAGGTGCAGCATGCGGGCTTGCCGTTTAGCAGACAAACAGCAACACACCCCCTAACACACGCCGCAAGTTTAGAAATAACCCACTAAGACCGGCGAGCCACCCACCCGACACCGCCCGCCATCAGGAATACCAGACTCATCGGCTCGGGGATGTTCGAGCTTTCGCCGGGCGGTGTGCCCGCGTTCCAGTTGCTTAAGATGAGGTTCAAGTCGTCGATCCCGACGAAGCCGTCGCCGGACGGGTCG
>CBDUNP010000394.1:0-3032 GCA_965368605.1 uncultured bacterium
TGGCACCGGCACCGTCACCCAATCCGGCGGCACCGTCAGCATCCAGAACGGTGACCTCACCCTCGGAGAGTTAGCCACCGGTGACGGCACCTACAACCTCCAGGGCGGCACACTCGACCTCGGCGGCGGCAACCTCACCGCCGGTCTCGGCACCGCGGCGTTTAACTTTACCGGCGGCACACTGAAACATGCGGGTACCATCAACTTCGACCTCAACCAGCTTGGCGGCACACTCGCCCCCGGCGGGTCGATCGGGCAGACCGATATCCTCGGCAATTACACACTCACCGCAGGCACCATAGAGATCGAGCTCGGCGGCGTCGATAACCCGCTGGACCTCATCACCGTGACCGGCAATATCGACCTCTCATTGCTCGGCACGTCCTTAGACCTCGGTGCATTGGGCGGTATGCCCGCAGGCACCTACACCATCATGCAAAGCCTGGGCGGGACGGTTACCGGGATGTTTGAGAGCGTCGGCGGCTTGGAACTCTTCGGCCTGACCCCGACCGTACAGTACGGCACAAGCACGGTTTCCATCACGCTCCCCGAAGACCTGATCTTCTCCGACCCAAACATGGACGGCTTCGTCGGCATCGCCGACCTGAACATCGTCCTAAGCAACTGGAACCAAAGCGTCACCGCAGGCGACGTCTTATCCGGCGACCTGAACGGTGACGGCTTCGTCGGCATCGACGACCTCAACGCCATCCTCGGCAGCTGGAACCTGGGCACCCCGCCGCCCGCAGCAGCGATCCATACTATCCCCGAGCCCGCATCGTTGGGGCTGTTGGTGGTGTGTGTGTTGTGGGGGAGTCGCCGGCGTCGGTTACATCGATCGGATGCGTAAAGTCATCACGCCGCGTTGGCGTTGCCTTCCGGGGTGTCGTCGTCGCTAGCGGTATCTTCGCTGGTCTTGTCCCCGGCGTCTTGCTCGTCGCCGTCTTTCATCAAGCGTTGCAGCAGCGTCAGGTAGATCTTCTCCTGCTCCGGCTCGAATGTGTGCGAGTCGTCCGAGTCATCGTCCAGTTGTGCGGCGGCGGGCTCGGCGGGGGTGGGGGGCTTAGTTAGCGGGCTCGGGTTGTCCGCGACCTGTTTCGATGCGTTGGTCGAGTCCTGGATCTTGGCGATCGTTGAACTGACCGGGGGGATCGGATAAGTCGGCGTGGCCGGGGGAGTCGAGTCCGCCGCGTACGGTGAGCCGGCCGGGGGCGTTGGGGCTACTTGCTTCAGGCTATTCTTCTCCGCGAGCTCGCGGTTCTGGTCCAGCAGCGCCTCGGCACGCTTGAGCATGTTCTCGATGCGGGCCTCGGAGTTCACCATGTTGGCGTGGACCGCGTCGATCTTTTCTTCGAGCTTGCGGATCGCGGTGGTGAAGCTCTCATCGATCTGCCCGATCCACTGGTCATATTCGTGCAGGCTCTTGGCGACGTCCTGGTTGACCTGTTCGCGGAGCTGGGTCTGCAGCGTTTTGATCTGACCAAGCACATCCGTCTGGCTGGAGAGCCGGGCCTCGGCGGCCTTGAACAGCTGCATCCCGAGCTTGACGCGCTGCTCGGCCTGTGCTTGGACACGCTTCAGCGCTTGCATCTGCTGTTCGGGTGACAGCGGCTGACGGCTCATGGAACTCAGCCCGGTCAGCTTGTTCAGGCTCGGATCGTTGGTGATGGAAGATGCACGGCTCATAGCGGTCGTATCCTGGTTTCGGCCCCGAATCCCGGGGTTTTGCCCCCGCCAGGGGGGTATCTGCAGCGTTACTGTTATCGGCCAAATCCTTGTCGGGCTGCAAAATAACCCGCCTCTGGGTATCCTCCGGGCATGAAACTCAGCGATGTCATTCAGGCGTGTGAAGCGATCGCCCCGATGCGGCTGGCGGAGCCTTGGGATCAGGTCGGCCTGCACGTGGGCGATCCCTCGGCCAGCGTGTCCCAGGGTCTGCTGTGCATCGACCTGACCGAGGCCGTCCTGGAAGAGGCGATCACCCAGAAGGCGCAGCTGGTGATCGCGTACCACCCGCCGATCTTCAAGCCGTTGGATCGGCTGACGACGCTGGACGTCAAGCAGCGGATCATCCTGCGCGCCGCCCGCAAAGGCATCGCGATCTACAGCCCGCACACCGCGCTCGACGCGGCGCAAGGCGGCGTCAACGACTGGCTCGCGTCCGGCCTGGGCAAAGGCGAGGTCCGTGTTATCAAGCGCGCGGTCGCCGCCGACGGCCGGGGGTTCAAGCTGGTCACGTTCGTACCCAACGATTCGGTCGAAGGCGTCCGCGCTGCGCTCTGCGACGCGGGGGCCGGGCGGATGGGCGGGTACGACAGTTGCAGCTTCACAAGCCAGGGGCAAGGCACGTTCCGAGGCGATGAAACCACCACGCCTGCCATCGGCAAGCCCGGTCGACTCGAGCGTGTCTCCGAGCAACGCCTTGAGGTCCACGTCCCGCCGGCTTGTCTGGAAGCGGTCGTGTCGGCGTTGCGTGCGTCGCATCCCTACGAGATGCCCGCGTTTGATATCTACCCGCTTGAGCCTCAGACCGACCCGCACACCGGGCAGGGCCGCGTGGTCGAGCTGGCGTCGGCGGTGTCGTTGTCGACTTTGATTAGCCGGGTGAAGAAGCATCTGGGGGTGAAGACATTAGAAGTCGCGAAGGCTGGTACTAAGAAGGTTAAGCGGATCGGGCTGTGTGCCGGGGCGGGCGTGTCGTTGCTGGATGATGCCGGGCCGATTGACGTGTTCCTGACCGGGGAGATGCGGCACCACGACATGCTGGACGCGGTGAGTCGGGGCGTGTCGGTGCTGTTGGCCGGGCACACACAGACGGAACGGCCGTACCTGCCGACGTATAAGAAGCTGCTCGTGAAGCAGGCCGAGCGTGGTGTGAGTTGGCGGGTGAGTAAGGCCGACAAACCCCCGAGTGTTGTGCATACCACCTAATAGTTTGTGATTTTTCGAAATGGACAGTTGATCGTGCATAGCTGACGCCGTGAAGCCAGGAGATCAGATGTCGAACGATGAGCAGGCTGTCCGAGCGTTGT
>CBDUNP010000395.1:0-3022 GCA_965368605.1 uncultured bacterium
CAGGGATAAAATCCGGGTGTCCTACCAGCACATGATCCACAAATACATTCGTTGCATCCAGGGCAATGACGATAACCTCAAACGCGTGCTCGAATATTTGGCAAGAGAAGACCTGGCGGAAAACACCATCGTCATTTATACCTCCGACCATGGATACTTGATGGGGCATCACGGCTTGTGGCATAAAGGCGCGGGCTGGTGGTTGACAAACGACCGTCGCGACCCTGAAGGTGTCTACACCGATCTTATCGAGAATAAGCAACACCCTGTCCGGCATAATCTTTTTGAAGAGTCCATCCGTGTGCCTTGTGTGATTCGTTGGCCCGGCCGGATCGCGGCTGGCTCGTTCACCGACCAGACCTTCCGGCATGTGGACTGGTTCCCGACAGTCCTGGCGATGGCGGGCGTCGAAGTTCCGGCCGAGGCGAAGCTCCGCGGACACAATTATTTACCGATCTTGTGCGGTGAGAAATCCGAGTGGCGTAATGACCTGTTCGCTCAGCACGCGAATATGCGGTCACTGACACGAAATGGCTGGAAGCTGATACGGGATTTCGAGGAGCTTGGCCGCGACGAACTCTATAACTTAGCAAACGATCCTGGTGAACAAAGAAACCTGATAGCAGATACGTCCCCTCAGACAATGGCTATCCGTAATCAACTGGATCGTTACTTATGCGAACAGATGGACGACATCGAAGATCCATTGGCGCCTCTAGCGAGACGGCTGCCTTTGGTTGATGTATATGCCATACACGACACCAATAGGTAGGAGCTTATTATGAAGTATGTCTTGACAATCAATATGGTTCTTGCGTTTGCTGTGTTGCAGGCGTGTGCCGGGGTGCCGGATGTCGAGCATAGCGTGGTCTATGCCAATGAGAACGAGTTCGCCGGCTGGCCCGCCAACGAGGGGCTCTGGCAGTGGGGCGACGAGGTGCTCGCCGCGTTTGAGGTGTCGGCGTATACCGAACACGATGACGACCACAACGTCGACCGTGAGGCCGAGAAACGGATCGCGTTTGCCCGCAGTTTTGATGGCGGGCTGACCTGGAAGGCCGAGGAACATCTGGAGATCGGCCCGCCTGAGTACCTCGGCGACCCGACGCGTTATGTGCAGACGCGTCCGGGCGTCGCCGAGCCGAGCATCCACCCCGGCGGGATTGATTTTTCTCATCCTGACTTCGCGATGAAGGTGCGTGGTTCGAAGTTTTATGTGTCCAGCGACCGTGGGCATCATTGGGCGGGCCCGTATGTGCTGCCGGACTTTGGTCAGCGTGTCCTCACCGCACGCACGAATTACCAGGTGGTAGACAGCAACACCTGCCGGCTGTTTATCTCGGCGGCGTCCGTGCCGTTGTCGGAAGGTGAGCACGGCCGAACGATGATGGTCGAGACGACCGACGGGGGCAAGACATTTGAATTCGTCTCCTGGCTGACCGAAGACCCGCGTGAGTTCGAGGGGGCCGAGCCCGGGATGCCGTTGTTCGCGCTGATGCCGGGTGTGACGACGCTGGAAGACGGGACGATCCTGGCGGCGATGCGCAACCGTGTGGGCAAGCACAAGTGGTGTGACGTAGTGGCCTCGACCGATCAGGGACGCACCTGGCAAACACGCAGCCGGGCGTTTGATCACAACAACAACCCCGCGAGCCTGGTCGATCTGGGCGACGGCCGACTTGTCGTCGTCTACGGGTACCGAGGTAAGCCCTACGGCATCCGTGGCAAGGTCAGCACCGACGCCGGGCGCACCTGGTCCGACGAATACATCCTGCGTGACGACGCGCGGGAGTGGGACCTTGGCTACGTGCGTGCCTCGAAGCGCCCCGACGGACGGGTCTTGATTATTTATTACTACACCACGGCCGAGCGCCCCGCGAACCATATCGCGGCGACGGTCTGGGCTCCGCCTACTGCGGCACAGAACTGAAGTTTTAAGGGATGTGTGCTATGTCTAAATGGTTTCTATTAGGTGTGCCGATCTTGTGTGCGTCGATGTCCCACGCGAGTGTGGTGGCGGACGCCGAACACCATGTCGTCTACAGCAACTCCGAACTGTTCGCCGGCTGGCCCGCCAACGAAGGCTTCTGGCAGTGGGGCGACGAGATGCTTGTCGGGTTCAACGTGACCGAATACGAAGAGATGTCCGGGCATAATGTCGCGGACAACGCGTACCAGTGGGTCAACTTCGCACGCAGCCTTGACGGCGGTGAAACGTGGTCGATCGAGGCGCACCCGGAAGTCAGTACGCCGGGTATCTTTAACGGACCCAACTATGTCAAAGCCCCGGGATACCCCACGATCCCCGCGGCGGTTGCCAGCCCCGGCGGGTTCGACTTCACAGCCGAGGGCTTTGCCCTCAAGGCACGCAACGGCATCTTCCAGGTCTCGGACGATAAAGGCGCGACCTGGTCCGACCCCTACAGCCTGCCAAACTTTGGCCAGACCTACATGAAATCCCGCACGAACTACATCGTGCATGACTCGCAGACAATGACGCTCTTCGTCGAGGCGACGAACTACCCGCCCAGTAGCGGAGAGTACCTGCGCAACATGGTCGTGCAGACCAGCGACGGCGGGCAGACGTTCCAGCAGCTTGGTTGGCTGACCCCGGACCCGTTGATGGGCCAGCCGATCACGTCGCTGCCCGCCTACGCGTTGATGCCCGGCGTGGCGAAGCTGGATGACGGCACGATGCTCGCCGCCATGCGCAACCGGCTTAGCGGTAGCCACTGGAACGATGTTGTCGCCTCGACCGACGGCGGGAACACGTGGAACACAATCAGCACGCCGGTGGTTGGGAATAACAACCCCGCGAGCCTGGTCCCCTTGGGCGGGCAACGTGTCGGGATGGTCTACGCCTCCCGGCAGACACCCTACGGCCTGCGTGGCAAGATCAGTGAGGACGGCGGGAACACCTGGTCGCAGGAATATATCCTCCGTGATGACGGCCGTGAGTGGGACATCGGCTACGTCCGCGCAGGGCTGCGCAGCGACGGGAATATCGCGGCGATGTATTACT
>CBDUNP010000396.1:0-2992 GCA_965368605.1 uncultured bacterium
CCCCGGTCCGTCTGTACCGGCTATACCGTCTAGCTGGACCTATAACAGATAAATCCCGCACGACTTAACCCAAGTCCTGATTTCTTCACTAAACCCCGACGATGAGATCACTGCTGAAATCGGGCATAGGCCTGATAGCAACAATCGAATCGACGTGCGGCCCAGGGTCGTCCGGCTGGATCAGAATGACTCAGGTATGTCTCGAGTCAGTCCAAACGGATTGAAACCAAACACGACGGGCACACACATGGAGGACCGGAGAAATGAGTCGGATCAACACCAACGTCAACTCGCTGATCGCCCAACGGATTCTTGGGTCACAGAACTCAAGCCTGAGTAAGTCGCTTGAGCGTCTGAGCACGGGTTTCCGGATCAACCGCGGCAGCGATGATCCGGCCGGCCTGATCGCTTCCGAGAAGCTCCGCTCTGAGAAAGCGACCCTCGCAGCCGCCATCGGCAACGCCGAACGCGCCGAGCAGGTCGTCAACGTCGCAGAAGGCGGCCTCCAGGAAGTACAGAGCCTGCTCCTTGAAGTGCAGAGCCTGGTCACCGCTTCCGCCAACGACGCCGGCCTCAGTGCCGAAGAACGTGACGCGAATCAGCTCCAGATCGACCAGATCCTTCAGACCATCGACCGGATCTCTTCGACGACCAGCTTCCAGGGCACCAAGCTCCTGAACGGCTCGTTCGACTTCCAGACCTCCGGCCAAGCCACCACCGTCCTGGACTTCCAGGTCGACGGTGCCAAGTTCACCGACGGCACGAACACACTCGTCCAGGCGCTGGTCACCCAGTCTGCCCAGCACGGTGCCATCTTCCTGTCCACCGACGGCGCACTGGTCCTCGACGACGACGCCGATTCACGCCTGACCTTTGATGTCGCCGGGGCGCTGGGCTCTCGCGAGTTCAGCTTCGCCTCGGGTGCCACCGCCGCTCAGATCGTCACCGCAATCAACTCCTTCAAGGGTTCGACCGGTGTTTCGGCCGCGACCGGCGGCACGGGCGTCCAGCTCATGAGTGTCGCGCACGGCTCTGACCAGTTCGTCTCGGTCAACATCGACTCCGCACCGGGCCTCGCGGGCCTGACCGGCGTCTACTTCTCCTCGGCAACCGATGAAGGCACGGTTTCCACCGTCGCCGCCAACCGGACCACCTTCGCCGCGGCCAACGGGGCCATCCGTGACGACGGCCAGGACGTCGCCGCCACGATCAACGGCAACACCGCCGCCGGCAAGGGTCTGAACCTCACCGTCAACACCGACGGCCTCAACGCCAGCATCCTCCTGAACTCCGGTGCCGCCCAGACAATTGGCAGCATCGACGCCTTCACCATCACCGGTGGCGGGGCCGAGTTTAATATCGGACCTCGCGTCGATATCGCCAACCAGGTCCGCATGGGCATCGGAAACGTCGCAACCCGTGAATTGGGATCGACTTATGTCAGCGGCGTCTCCTACAACCTCGACGACCTGGGCTCCGGCAAGCTGTTTGACCTGGATGACGGCGACCTGAGCATCAGCCAGGACATCATCAACAGCGCGATCGACAAGGTCTCCAGCCTCCGCGGCCGACTGGGCTCGTTCCAGAAGAACGTCGTAGGCTCAACGATCAACTCCCTGAACGTGGCTCTGGAAAACATCAGTGCCGCCGAGAGCTCGATCCGCGATACGGACTTTGCCGCCGAGACCGCCGAGCTGACCCGGAACCAGATCCTGGTGGCCGCCGCGACCAACAGTTTGGCGATCGCCAACAGCCGGCCGCAGAACGTCCTGGGCCTGATCGGGTAATCCCGACCGATAAGTCTCATCTAAAACACCCCCACGCGGCGGTCCTGATCAAGGGCCGCCGCTTTTTTTTGCGCGCTGCAAACCCCCAACCACCCCACTTCGACCCAGGATCAGACTAAATCTGCGAAATCCTCGCAGATTTTTTTCGGGCCTAATCTCACACCCCCGCCCCCAAACCCACACATTATCGGCCGGGCCGATTATTCCGGTTGTAACGACCTTAAGCCGGTGTCCGGTTGTGACGATCATTCCGGCTGCATGGCCAGCGTAATAACCATGCACCGTATCAACCGGAGACCCGTGATGGATACCTGTTCCGATAAGACCAACAACTTCAGCGGGTGGCGTAACGCCTCTCAGCCCGCCGAACATGGTCATGCAATCGGGCGTATCGCCGGGCCACGGTGGGCCGAAAACGACGCCCTTAAAATCACCGCGGGTGGACGACCTCCCCCGCCCAGCTCCCACACTCCACGGATGGAGAAAGGAGCCTCGACATGAGTACATGACAACAATGTCAGTCAACGTCAACAAACAATGAAGTAAAAGACCGGGCGGCTCGTCGTCGCCCACGAATCGAAAAGCATCACATCGGATCGGAGATCTGTGACCGTACTAGGCAGGAGCCTAACACCCAATGAAGGGTGATCCACAGAACCGCGTGTTTCACGGAGGATCGACACCATGAGTCGTATCAACACAAACGTCAATTCGCTGCTCGCTCAGAGAATCCTGGGCCAGCAAAACAACTCACTGAATAAGTCTTTGGAAAGGCTGAGCACCGGCTTCCGCATCAACCGCGGCGCCGATGACCCCGCCGGACTGATCGCAAGTGAAAACCTGCGTTCCGAAAAGGCTTCTATTACCGCCGCCATCAGCAACGCAGAGCGCGCCGACCAGGTGGTAAACATCGCCGAGGGCGGTCTGCAGGAAATCAACTCCCTGCTCCTGGAAGTCCAGGGCCTCGTCGGTGCTTCCGCCAACGACGCCGGCCTCAGCGCCGAAGAGAAAGAAGCTAATCAGCTGCAGATCGATTCGATCCTGCAGACGATTGACCGGATCGCCTCGGCGACCAGCTTCCAGGGCACAAAGCTGCTCAACGGCACCTTCGACTTCACCACCAGCGCCCAGGCAACCACGGTTTCTGATTTCACGATCAATGCCGCCAAGCTCGAGACGGGCGACCACCGCGACGTGAAGGCTAT
>CBDUNP010000397.1:0-2989 GCA_965368605.1 uncultured bacterium
CCGGTGCGCTGCTCCAGCCGATCATGCAGGCGGCGGCGAACTACTGGGAAGACATTATTGAAGACACCTGGACGCTGGATATCACCTACTACTACAACGACCTGAACGATGCCAACGGGACGTTAGGGCTGCACACAAACCTGGACGGCGGCCCGGTCGCCAAGCCGACGACGGCACGGATCCAGTTTGATACACAGCTCAACGGCGTCGATCGGCTTTGGTATTTCGACCCGACCCCGACGAATCACTCGGAGTACGACCTGCAGCAGACGCTATATCGCGACCTGACCGGCGGGCAGCAGACGTCTTGGTTTAATGGGGCGCCGCCCGATTTGCTGGAGGTGGGTTACCGGGGGAACACGGCGGCGGGGGCGCCGGCGGCGGCGGTGAACGGGTTCGATATCTTCAGCACGGCGATCCACGAGATCGGCCACGCGGTCGGGCTGACAGGCAACGTCACCTCGCCTGAAACCAATGACGGTGATTACGACGTGAATACCGCGTTCGTCAACGGCGCGGTGATGGCGATCGGGGACAACTCAAATCACATCTCGCCCGGCGTGGCGCTGATGTGTTCCGGCTGTGGTGCCACGAACCTCCGGCGGATGCCCACCGCGACGGACATCTTCGCGGCGGCGGCGGCGGCGAACTGGACGACGATCGACCTGCCCCGCGCCGATTTCCTGGGCGGGACCAACTGGGGGACCGCGGGCAACTGGGAGGGCAACCAGGTACCAGGGGCGGCGGACTGGGCGTATCTGCGCAACGGCGGGAACATCCAGCTTAATGTCAATGACACGGTGGCGCAGCTCTTCGTCGGCGAGGGGACGGACCTGTTTACGAATGCCAACCGTTTGGATGTGAATGGTACGGTGACGATCGAGCACGACGGCGTCGCGGTCCGGCCACAGATCTTTGTCGAAACAGGCGGCGAGCTTGAGGCCAACCGTCTGGACCTTAACGGCGGCGAACTGGACATGACCGGCGGCCTGGCGGACGTCAACGGCATCCTGGATATGAACGAGGCCAACGGGTTCACCGGGCGTATCACCGGCAACGGGACCGTCGACGTGTCCAGCCGACTCGATAACGACGGGCTGATCTCCGCGGACGGCGGGACGCTGACTTTCACAAGCGCCGCGGCCAACCCCTGGAACATCGACGGCGGCGGCAGCGGGATCGTTAACGCGGTCAACGGGGACATCGACTTTAACTCCGGTGGCCTGTTCGATTCGTTTGACGGGACGATGACCGTTGGCGTCGCACACAGCATCACCTTCGTCGCGGGCTGGGAGCTCAACACCGGCGGCGACCTGAACCTTAACGGCGGGGCCTCGGTGGCGGACCGGGCCGAGATCGACGGCGGGGCGATGATCCTGCGCGGCACGATCAACGTCAACGGGTTTGGTGAACTTGACGGGCCTACCACGTTCCACGCGACGAGCAATGTGGCGATCGGTTCAGGCGACCGGCTGGACATCGGCAACGCGACCGGGGACACCATCACCTACAACGGCGGCAGCTTCACCGGCACCGGCACCCTCGTGCAGGACGGCGACGCCACCGTCACCGCGGGCAGCACGGTCGATATCGATGTCAGCAGCTTCGATTTCGACGGCGACACCATCAGCGACACCACGATCCTGGCCGGCGCAACCATGAACATCACCGGCTCGGGGATCACCGACGCCCACGACGGCGTCATCACGATCAACTCCGGCACGCTGAACGTCGCGACGGGGAATGAGATCATCATTGGTGGTGGATTGCCCTTATTCATCCCAGCGCCCTGGACGATGGACGGGAGCCTGATCTTCCTGGACAACGGGCAGAATCCCGTGCTCAGCGGGTCGAAGGTGAATATTACCGGCTCGGTGTCTGTGCCGATCACTGGCACCGGTCAGATCACGGCCCCGGTGGAGTTCCACCCGACCGCACACACCGAGATCACCAGCGCATCAGACCGATTGCAGCTTAACGGCTCAACGACCTTCAATGGCGGGACGTTCGTCGGCTTCGGTGAGCTTGAGCAGAACGCCAACGCGACGGTTATCAGCGACACCACGCTGGACATCGGCGTCTACGACTGGGACGGCGGCGGGGCGGTGGTCACGACCATCAACGACGGCGTGACCTTTACGATCAACGCAGGCACCATCGACAACAGTGACGGGTTCGACGGCACGGTGAATGTCAACGGCGGCACGTTGTCGGTGAATACGACCGCGGCCTGGGGCATGGAGGGGACGATGAACCTCGCCGACACCGGCGGGAGCACCCCCTCGGTCATTGGGCAGCAGATGAATATCTCCGGCACGATCAACGTGACCGGTGGCGAGTCGCATATCAACTCGGACATGGTCTTCCAGTCCACCGCGAACGTGACGGTCGAGGCCGGCTCGGAGCTGGAGCTGAACGGGCCTGTGATTTATGAGGGCGGCAGCTACACCGGGCTTGGTGCGATCAAGCAGGACGGCGTCGCGGTCGTCAATGCCGCGACGACGATCGATGTCAGCGAGTACAACATGGACGGTGACGGCAGCTCGCCGATCACGCTCAACGCCGACCTGACGATCAACGCAGACAACATCGACACCGGCAACAATGTCTTCAACGGCATGATCAGCATCAATGATGCTTTCAGTCAGTTGACGATTAACACGCCGGCCTCGTGGACGATGGCGGGGACGATGAACGTCAACCACGCGGTCAACAGTGCAAACACCTCGGTCGCAGGCCAGCACTTCATTATGTCGGGCGTGACGAACGTCAACGCCTGGACCGGCTGGGCGGCGCGGGCGACGGTCACGGGCACCGTCAACGTGAATCTGGCGGGGGACGTCTTCTCGATGAACGGCGGCGACGCGGTCAATACCAATATCATTAACGGCGGGCTGATCACCGGGCCCGGCCGGCTCTCGATCGGGACCAGCAGGCGGCTGGTCGGCAACGGGACGATCTCCACGGCGCTGCTGTCGTTGAACCTCGG
>CBDUNP010000398.1:0-2988 GCA_965368605.1 uncultured bacterium
CATCAACGCCGTTGAACACGTCAAACAACACGCAACCCAACCCGCCTAGCCGCGCATTAGCCGCTCGCGGCTTAGCGCTCTTGCTTCCAATTTTTTTCTTGCCACCAACCTTCCACGGGGCACCCATGCTGCTAGAAACCAACGGCCTTAAGTATCAGTGGATCGACAACTGGATCACCATCCCCGACACCCCAACAGGTAAAGCAGACGGCCGGACCCACGGCGTCGCCGTCTCCAAAACCGGCGACATCTTCATCTTCCACCAGGCCGACCCCGCCGTGCTTCGCTACGACGCGCAGGGCAACCTCAAATCTTCCTGGGGCTCCGGATTCCCCGGTGCGCACGGCCTGACCCTCGTCGAAGAAGACGGCGAAGAACAGCTCTGGCTCGTCGATTCCAAAACCGGCACGATCGTCAAAGCCACGCTCGACGGCGAACGCCTGCTTGAACTGACACGCCCCGATCACAAAGCCTACAAAGACGGCGCGACTTACAGCCCGACCTGGGCGGCGGTCAACGAGAAACGCTTCGGCGGCAACGGCGACGTCTGGATCGCCGACGGGTACGGCTCCAGCCTCGTCCACCGCTACAACGAGCAGGGCGAATACCTCGCCACGATCTCTGGCGAAGAGGGTGCCGCCGGCAAGTTCGATTGCCCGCACGCCATCAGCTTCCGGTTCAACAGCAAAGATGCCGACGCCGGCAACGAGCTCTTCGTCGCCGACCGCGGCAACTGCCAGGTCCAGGTCTACGCACCCGACGGCCAGTTCAAGCGCGCCTTCGGCAAGGACGTGCTTAACAGCCCATGCGTCATCGCCTTCCACGGCGACCGCCTGGTCATCCCCGAACTGCTCGCCCGCATCGCCATCCTCGAATCGGACGGCACCCTCGTCGGCTACCTCGGCGAGAACCCCGACCCCCGCCGACTCGAGGGCTGGCCCAACGTCGCCGCTGCCGATATCGAAATCGGCAAGTTCAACAGCCCCCACAGCCTCGCCGTGGACCCCACCGGCAACCTCTACATCGTCGAATGGATCATCGGCGGCCGGGTGACGAAGCTGGCGGTCAGCTCATAAAGGCCGGTTTTCAGGCTGTTTTGGCCGGATTATGGGCTCGTCCGATCCTGCGGAACCCGCTGGCGTTCTGCACCGGGGTCGCTACAATAGCCGATTCACCGTTTTGGCCGGTTTCTGCCCCGTGTGGGGCGGCGGCGAGCGGAACCCAGGCGGGCGACGGGCCTTTCACAGGACCCCAGTCCCGCGACCCGTAACGCGCAGGTGCAACGCCTACGCGGGGTAAGACACCAGATTGGCAGGACATGGTAGATCACAATTTAATCGCAACCCTCAGCGTTGAGGAACTCGAAGCCGAGCAGATGCTCGCCGACGCATTTGGCCAGACCGTGGCCGACGGCGACATGGAGGGCTTGCTCACCGCGGTTGGCGATTTTAAGTCCGGCTCGATCCTCGCCGGCAAGATCGTCGGCATGGCCGGCGACGACTTCCTCGTTGAGGTCGGCCTCAAGAGTGAAGGCATCCTCGACAAGACCGAGTTCGATGAGCCCGGCAACGTCGAGATCGGCGACACCGTCGAAGTCCTCCTTGAAGAAGTCGAGGGCGCGACCGGCACCGTCAAGATCAGCAAGCGTAAGGCCGACCGCATCCGCGGCTGGGAACGCATCATCACCGACAACAAGGAAGGCGACGTCATCGAAGGCCGCGTCATGCGGAAGATCAAGGGCGGCCTGCTGGTTGACATCGGCGTCCCCGTCTTCCTCCCCGCGTCGCAGGTCGACATCCGTCGCCCAAGCGACATCGGCATCTTCATCGGCAAGACCATCGACGCGCAGATCCTCAAGATCGACGAAGAGCGTCGCAACATCGTCATCAGCCGTCGTAAGCTCATCGAGGACGAACGCTCCGAGAAGCGCAAGACCCTCATGGAGAAGATCAACGAGGGCGACATCGTCGAGGGCACCGTCAAGAACATCGCCGACTTCGGCGCGTTCGTCGACCTCGGCGGGATCGACGGCCTGCTGCACATCACCGACATGTCCTGGGGCCGAGTCAACCACCCCTCCGACATCGTCAAGATCGATCAGAAGATCGAAGTCAAGATCCTCAGCATCGACCACGAGAAAGAGAAGATCGCGCTGGGCCTCAAGCAACGCGACTCCAGCCCGTGGGAAGATATCGAAGCCAAATACCCCGCGAACACCCGCGTCAAGGGTGCCGTCACGAACATTATGTCCTACGGCGCCTTCGTCAAGCTCGAAGATGGTGTCGAGGGCCTGGTCCACATCTCCGAGATGTCCTGGACCCGTCGGATCAACCACCCGTCGGAACTGGTTTCCATCGGCGAAGAGATCGACGTCGTCGTCCTGGATATCAACAAGGACAAGCAGGAAATCAGCCTCGGCATGAAGCAGACCGAGGTCAACCCCTGGGAACTGGTCGCCGAGAAGTACCCCCCCGGCACGGTCGTCGAGGGCAAGGTCCGCAACCTCACCAGCTACGGCGCGTTCGTCGAGATCGAGCCCGGCATCGACGGCCTGCTGCACGTGTCCGACCTGTCCTGGACCAAGAAGCTCACCCACCCCAACGAGCTTCTCAAGAAGGGCGAGGACATCCAGTGCGTTGTCCTGGAAGTCGACCGCACCAAGCAGCGTGTCGCGCTGGGTCTCAAGCAGATGAGCGAAGACCCGTGGGACAAGGCGATCCCCGAGCACTACCAGCCCGGCATGATCGTTCAGGGCAAGGTCACCAAGATCACCAACTTCGGCGTCTTCGTCGAATTGGAAGACGACCTGGAAGGCCTGCTGCACATCTCCGAGCTGGCTGACCACAAGGTCGATAAGCCGCAGGACGTGGTCCAGCAGGATCAGGAAGTCGAAGTCAAGATCCTCCGCGTCGACCTGGAAGATCGCAAGATCGGCCTGAGCCTCAAGCGTGCCGCCTGGACAAGCGACCAGGAAGCCGCGGCCGAGCG
>CBDUNP010000399.1:0-2988 GCA_965368605.1 uncultured bacterium
TTCGCGTTCATGCTGCTGTCGGGCGACGGTGTGTTTTTTTGCGCGGCACCGGTTCGGGTACGCCGGTCGCGCAGCTCTGCGATGGCGTCTTCGGTGCTGTCATACAGGCCCAGCACACGTTCGAGCCGGGTCATCTTGAAGAGGAAGGCGACGTTGGGCTGGCACTGCGCCAGTGCGACCGATCCGCCGGCGGCGCGTGCATGCTGGTGAAGCACGATCACCCGGCCGAGGCAGCAGGAGTCCATGTGCTCGACGTTGCTCAGCTCGATCACGACGGAGTCGGCGTCGCCTTGGTCGATGCGTTCGCGGAGTTCGAGGACCAGCTCGGCGATGTCGGAGCCGGTGCATTCGGCGCGGTTCGGGCGTGCGACGAGTACCCGGCAGTCCTGCTGAATCTGATAGGCCGGTTGGTTCATGTGTTCACTTCTCCGAATAGACTTCCCGGAAGTTTTATCGGCGTGATACGCATTGCCACAACAGCCACAGGATACCACGTCCGATGGCGTATCGGTCGCCATTCGTCACTTCTGCGTTAGTCGCTCAAGGCGTGTGAAAATATCGGACCCGTGTTGTCGGGCTCTATCTATTTATACGCATGAACAGGCCGAATGTTCCCGTCGGGAGGCTATTTTTCGGCGGGGTCCAGGAACCGCAGCCCCTGGACCTTGGCACGCACCAGCCCGCCCTCGGCGGGGATCAGGACGTCGGTGCCCGGCGTGTGTTTGCCCCATTTCATCACGGCGAAGACCACCGGCTGGTGCCCGAGGATCGGTGAGACGGCCGAGCTGGTCACGCCGCCGATCACTTTGTGCGTGGCGGCGGGGGCGTCGGTGTTGTTACCGGTTGGGTTCTGATCTTCTTCGGCAGGCTCGGTGACTTGTGTGCCCGCGGCGGGTAGCTGGTCGCCTTGGATCTGTAGCCCGACCAGCAGGCGCTTGGGGTGGCCCAGGCTCTGCATCCGCGCGACGATCTCCTGCCCGAGATAGCATCCCTTGGTGAAGCTGACGGCTTCATCTAATACGCCGGTCTCTGCGGGGATCGAGTCGTGGCCGAAGTCGACGTGGAAGATGGGGGCGCCGGCCTCGATGCGCGCGGTATTGAACGCGGCCCAGCCGATCGGTCGGCCACGCAGGCTCGCCCGGCGACGCTGCGCGAACTCGGCGGCGGCTTGTGGGTCGGTTTGTGCGTCGGGCTGATCCAGCTCGAAACCGGCGGCGCTTAGTAACGCCTGGTACGCATCGGCGGCGCTCTCGGTCGGCACCCACAAGCCAATCCCCATTACGCCGCAGGTGTCCTGCCGATAGGCCGTGACTTTCACGCCCACCAGTGTCAGCACATGATGCGTCCCGGGCATCTCGGCCATTTGTTTGGGGTCTTCTTCGCTGACTAGTCTAAGCAGGGCTTCAGAGGATGGGCCGTGTAGCGCAAACGCGGTGCGTTGGTCGGTCCAGTCTTCGAGCGTGACGTCGTCGGCAAAGAGGTGAGAGTCGTACATGTCGCGTACGGCGGGGAGGTCGAACCGGTCCATCTCGAGCCAGGTATCTTCGTCGCCGTGGTGAACGATGATGTCGGCGACGATGCGGCCTTTCTGGTTGAGCTGGAAAGCGCGGGTGGTGGCGCCGCCTTTCAGGGCGTTGATCTCCTGGGTCAGCATGCGGTGCAGGAAGTCTTTGCGGTCGTTGCCGGTCAGCCGGAGCACGGCCCGGTGCGGCAGGTGGATCAGCCCGACGCGCTGGCGGATCGCTGCGTACTCGGCCTCGTAGTGTCCGAAACCCTGGGCGACCTGAACCGAACTCCCATCGGCTGGGCCGTAGTCGATGAACTCGGCATGGCTTTTGAGCTGGATATCGAGGAGGGCTTGAGGGCCGGGCATTTTTGTTGTCCTATATTGATCGAGCATTGCTGAGACACGACTCTAGGGCGTTCCCCCATGCTTTTCCAGTTCAAGCCCTTTCGGCCTGTCCCGGGACACCAGGGCGAGGTTCACATCATTGTAGAAGTTCGTCTAAATCGTCCCACACGCGGTGAGGGCGCGGCCTTATGATAGTGGGGTGAGGGGCCGTGTTGCGTGGACGGTTTTGCCGGAACAGAGACATGAAGCGATCAACTGACCCCAAACGATTCTTGACGGAGCCTGAGTCTGCGCAGGTCTGCAGTGCGGTAGCACCGGCAGAACAACAGACGTCGGCGGAGATCAGGTTGCTGATTGTTCGCCATTGCTGGGGCAAGCTGCACGACAAGGCGCGGCGGCTTTTTTACAAGCACGGGCTTGATAAGACCGCGGACCGCAACGCGGTCATGATCATGCTTGTGACGACCAACCGGGAGCTATTGATCTACGGGCATCGCGGGATCAACGAGCGGGTTGCAGAAGGCTATTGGGATTCGATCCGCGATCAGATGGTCGCTCGGTTCAAGGCCGGCCAGGCGGGGGAGGGCATATGCGACGCGGTTCAGCAGGTCGGGCAGGCGTTGGCGGAGCATTTTCCCAAGGGGGCGGGGGATATCAATGAACTGCCTGACGGGGTGGCGCATGATGAGTAAGCCCCGGCCAGCTTTGTGTGTTTTTCTGCTGTGGCTGATGGCGTCATCGGCGATTGCTCAGGTTGCGCCGACGGTCGATGGCTCATCCATCCCGGCGGGCCCACAGGTCGGACGTGTCACGTCAGGCTACGGCCCGTACCCGGCGCCCGACAACGGGTACGTCACCGACCAGGGGACCTGTTGTCTGACGCTCAGGAAGAGCAGATCGAGCAGTGGCTTTGGCGCGTGGAATCCAGGACCGGCGTCGAGATCGCGGTCGTGACGATCGAGTCGGTGTCTGATTATCCCGGCGCTGCGGGCCCGTCGATCGAAGCGTTCGCGACCGGGTTGTTTGATGGGTACGGCGTTGGGAACCTGCCGGCCAACGACGGGGTCTTGCTGGTCGTTGCCCGGGGTGACCGCAAGGCCCGCATCGAGCTGGGCGTGGCCTACGGCCAACGTCGG
>CBDUNP010000400.1:0-2984 GCA_965368605.1 uncultured bacterium
GGCAATCCCTGCCCGGTGGTGGACCAGAACACCGGCGACATCGTGCTGGTAATGACGCACAACCCGGGGCGCGAACACGAACGCGACATCCACTCCGGCGCTGTTGCGGAGGGGCGGACCGTCTGGGTCTGCCGAAGCAGTGACGACGGGGTGACCTGGACCGAGCCGCGCAACATCACGGTCGAGACCAAAGCGCCGGACTGGCGTTGGTACGCGACCGGGCCGGGCGTGGGCATCCAACTGACGAAGGGCGAACACGCCGGGCGGCTGGTGATCCCGTCGGACCACTCCCAGCCGATCACCACCACCGACGGCAAGAGCGACGTCATCAACGGATCGCACGCGATCTACAGCGACGACGGCGGGCACACCTGGGCCTACAGCCAGGTGATCCAGCCGCACTGCAACGAGTGCCAGGCGGTCGAGCTGTCCGACGGGCGGCTGCTGCTGAACGCGCGGTCGGCGGAAGACCCCAAGATCCGGCGCATCTCGTACAGCTCCGACGGCGGCGAGACGTGGACCACACCGGTGATCGAGTCACAGCTGATCGAGCCGCGCTGCCAGGCGAGCATGATGCTGTTCAACTCGTCCCGGGCGTCGGCAAAACCCTGGGTCGTGTTCTCGAACCCCGGGCACCCGTTTAGCCGGCGCAACCTGGTCGTGCGTGCCAGCGCCGACGACGGCAAGACCTGGCCGATCGCAAAGACCATCGAGCCGGGCTACGCGGCGTATTCGTGTTTGGTGCAGCTGGATGACAAGACGATCGGCTGCCTGTACGAGGGCAGCAAGCCCGGCCGGCCTTACCAGTGGATCGCGTTCGCGCGGTTTGACTGGGACTGGCTTCAGGACAGCCCGTCGGAATAAACCCATGACCGATGAGGGATGCAAGCTGATTGGTTGCCATGATTTCCCGCGTTCTTAACAGAACCAACTGAGTATTGCGAGAGGAGTTGGCTATGAAGTTTATGTATGTATATGCGGTGTTGCTTCTGACGGCGGCGACCACACAGGCGAGCACGATGGTCGAGACCACCGTCTTCGACCGGGGCGAGGGGGGCTACTATGGTTTCCGAATCCCTGCGGTTGTGCAGGCGCAGAACGGCACGATCCTCGCGTTCGCCGAGGCACGCAAGAACAGCAACAGCGACTTCGGCGACATCGATTTGGTCGTCAAACGCAGCGTCGACGGCGGACTCACCTGGAGCCCGCTTCAGATCATCAACAACAACGGCACCTCCGAGTCCGGCAACCCCGCGCCGGTCGTCGATCAGGTCACCGGCAACATTATCCTGCCCTTCGTCAAAGACCGGCAGATACCCTGGGTCACCACCAGCACCAACGGCGGGCTGACGTGGACCACGCCGGTGGATATCTCCGCGACCGCCAAGCCCGCGACGTGGGACGGCTACGCCTTCGGCCCGAACCACGGCATCCAGCTTGAACGCGGGCCTAACGCCGGGCGCCTCGTGATCCCGCAGAACCACAACCTGCTGGGGCAGAACCTGGAACCCGATGGCCGAGAGATCAGCATGATCTATTCTGATGACGGCGGCGCGACCTGGGCGGTCGGCGGCACGCTGGTCAACCCGACCGCGGGCATCGGCCCCAACGAGTCAAACGTCACCGAGCTGGTGGATGGATCGCTGTATGTCAACGCACGGAGCCAGGGCGGGTTCAGCCGGCACCGCCTGGTCGGATACAGCAACGACGGCGGGCTTTCTTTCACAGGCCAGGCCGAGTTTGATTACGGCCTGGTCGATCCGCAGGTGCAGGGCTCGGTCGTGCGGTACTCCGCGGTCGATCAGGGCGATGCCCAAAACCGCCTGCTGTTCACCAACCCCAAGACGCAGGACTCGCGCACCCGCCTGCACGTCCGCAGCTCGTTCGACGAATCATTGACCTGGAACGAGGGCAAGATGATCAACCGGGGTCGCTCGGCCTACTCCGACGTGGTCACGCTCAACGACAAGAAGATCGGTGTGCTCTACGAATGGGGCAATACGTCCAGCTACGAAGAGATCCGGTTTGCGACCTTCACCGAGGAATGGCTCGACGACCCGACGGTGCTGCAGCTTAATTTCGACGAGCAGGAAAGCGGGGCCGCACCCTCGACCACGGACTACCTGGCCGACAGCCGGGGCTACGGGTATCACGGGACGGCCTCGAATGCGCCGACGTTCGTCGAGGGCGACCCCCGGTACGACAACGGCGCGGCTCTGCGTTTTACCGCCGGGACCGATGAGGTGCGCGTCGAAGACTTCAGCAACTCGATGATGGACTTTCAGGCCGAGGACAGCTTCACGCTCGAAGCCGTCTTCAAGACCACCAGCCACAGCAGCACCAGCGCGAGCGCCAGCGGGCCCCTGATCAGCAAGGACATCGGTTCGGGCCTGCCGTCGTACTTCCTGCGTGTGCAGGACTCGCGCGTCCGGTTCCTGATCTCCGACAACACCTCGCTGGAATCGCTGTACAGCGACGTGGTCGTGAACGACGGCGAGTGGCACCACGTCGCGGCGGTCCGCGATGCGGATGCGGGCACGATCAGCCTGTATATCGATTACGTGTTTGCCGGCTCCGTCGTGGATGACACCACCGGGGACTTTGGCAACAGCAGCGACCTGCTGATCGGGTCGTTCAACGACAGTTCGGGCACGACCAACAAGCAGTTCGTCGGCGATATCGATTTTGTCCGCGTATCCACCGGTGCCCTGAGTCTCAGCGAGTTCGTCCAGCCGCTGCTGACCGGCGACCTGGACGGCGACGGGTTCGTCGGGATCAACGACCTGAACATCGTGTTAAGCAACTGGAACCAGAACGTCCCCCCCGCCGACCCCGCAGCCGACCCAAGCGGCGACGGGTTCGTCGGCATCGACGACCTTAATGAGGTTCTGGGCAACTGGAACGTCGGCACGCCGCCGACAAGCAGCAGTGTCCCCGAGCCAAACGCGGGCCTGCTGATGCTTGGCCTGTCGTTGTTCCTGAGC
>CBDUNP010000401.1:0-2975 GCA_965368605.1 uncultured bacterium
CATGTCGTCGCGACGCCGTACGACGGGCGCGTGCATGTCTCCTGGGACAACGCGTCGTTGCTTGCCGGCCTGGACCGATACGCTGGGCAGTTACAAATCGTGGTCCGGCGTATCGATGCGCAGGGCAACGAGACACTGGTCGCGCAGCTACCCACCGACAGCACGGGGTACGCCGACGCTGACGTGTTCAACGGCGACGAGGTTTCCTATGAGGTATCGCTCGTGCAGGCCAACGCCGGCGGCGCGGCACCGACCGTCAACGCCAGCGCCTGGTTCGATGGCCACGGGGAGCTGCCGGTGCTGATCCATTTCCCGGTCGACACCACGACCGCGCGCGTGGCACCCGAGCCCGGGCTTGACCGGTTGTTCGTTTCGTTGGGCGCTAATGAACTGAGTTACGCCGGTTCCGGGCCGGCCTCGATCGCGATCCGGAAACGCCTGGCCGAGATGCTCGAACAGGCCCCGGGGATATCGGTCGTGGATCGCGCCGCGATGCGTTGGTTTACAGGGGCCGGTGCGGCGGCACGCTCATCGCAACCCGTAACGTCCGGTCTGGGCCGGCCGGCGCAGGTGCAGATACGCCTGGTGGACTCGGCCAGTCAGGACGGCGATCGGCTCTCGCTTTGGGTCACCGATACCGCGACCGGCGAGTCGCGTCACCTGGCCACCGTCCCGGCCGACGAAGCCGCCGAGCAGGCCGATGTCTATATCAATGCCCTGGAAAATTACCTGAACCCACGCATCCGCCCCGACATCGCCGAGGCTTCCATGCAGGGCCAGCCCCCGCGTCTGGTCGTGGTCGGCCCGATCTACCCGGTCCAACAGCCCGCGGTGTATTACCACGCCGATGAACTCACCGCCCAGCTTGCCCAGGCAGCCGACCAGGCGGTGGGGGAAACCCCGATTGTTACGCGCAACTTCTGGCTGCGGGACACGCAGCAGGACCCCGCCGCGATCGATCCCTCGCAGCTTGACGGCGCGGTGCTCGTGGTCGGCCGTGCGTGGAACACCGATGGCCTGCACCCCGGCGTGAGCCTGCACGCGGTCGACGCGAGTACCGGGCAGGTTGTTTCGCGTTTCGAGTCGGACTCGGTCTCACCCGCTGTAGTCCGTGAGTTCGCCGACTGGTGTGCGTCCTTAAAGACGCTTCCGATCCCGGACATCGCCAATGACTCGCCGATGCTTGTCGCGGAGGCCTCGCTTGCGCCGATCCACCCGGTCTGGCGGGGCAACGCGCCGGGCGCAACGAGCCCGGGCGGCTCGGGCACATCGAGTTTAGATGAAGCGGACGCGGTCGTGGTGTCTTTCGGCCTACCCTTGCCTACGGCCCTCGCCACAAAACACGACATCACCCACCGCGACCCCAGCGACCCGCTTTACATGCTCCGCCCTTACATCGCGCCGCAGCATCCGCTGGCGTTTGACGACTGGGCCCGTGCTTATGCGGATTACATCGAGGCGGATAACGCGGCCTTCCTCGCGGGATTCGAGCGGATTAGCCGTATCCAGCAGGTCAACCCCGGCGAGTTCACGCCCCGGCTGATCCTCCGCGGCGAGTACAAGTTTATTGGCGACGGCGTGATCCCCGCCGGCGCAGGCGGGTTGCGTGTCACGCCGACGGGCCTGAATGTCCGGTCATTCTTCCCGATGGGGGTCGCGCAGCAACCGATGGTCGATTACCGCGAGGACCTGTCCGCCGCATTCAGGGCCAACCCCTGGCTGATGATGCACGCCTGGAGGCAGGTCAAGCCCGCGATCGCGGACCCGTTCCTGCGTGGTGAGTTGTTCGGCATCAAAGACGGTCGTTACGAAAGGCTGGAGCCGCTGACCAAGCCCGCGCCGTTTGCGACCTACATCACCGCGAGCCTCCTGGCCGAACGCGGCAACCGTGAGGCCCACAACTACAAACAGAAAGCCTTGGCGTTGGCGTCCAAAGGACTGGCTAACTTGAATGAAAGGCGAGGAGTAACACTCTCGACCGATGAGTCGAATTCGATGGTAGACGCGTTGCTGATTCTTGTTTATGAGAAAGACCCCGGCACGATCACAGAGATGTCAGACAGCCGGTTCCGTCAACGCTACTTCAAGATCGACCCCAAAGCTCAGACGGATGTACTCCGGTTGCTTGTTGACCGGGCCGGGCCCGTTGCCTGGGAGTGGGCCGAGGCGTTTGACGCGGTCGATTGGCTCGCGTTCTGCTGGCGGTCGTATGAAGAGATGGACGCCGCGATCCATTCCCAGGCCGTGACGATCTCCGAGGCCGACCGGCTGACGATCAGCCAGGCCTGGGCGCCAACGCCCGAGCCCGCGCCGGGGGATGAGTTCGACATCGCCGCGTTCCCGCTGAACGCCCTGGACCCCCAGGCGAACTGACTTGAAGCGGTAACACTTGCGACGCAAGTCGCTGTGGCAAGATAAAATTAATAGTGATGAACGCTGATAAACGCTGATGCAGAGGCGCGGCTACCGCGTCGCGCGCAATCTCTTATCTGCCTTTATCCGCGTTCATCTGCGTTTATCACTGTTTCATCGTGTTTGTTTTGTGTTTCCCACGATGAGCAACAACTAGTGGCAAGATTTTTATTCAGGCTGCGGCGGCACTTCTGCGGGATCAAAGGTTTCGTCGAACACCTTGCGGTCAAGCCATCTGGGCATCCGAACGTCCGCCGAGTTGCGCCAGGCGCTCAGGAAAAGGTCGGCGGTGAACGAGGCGGCGGCACGCTCGCGGTCGAGCGTGAACGAAAGCACCTCGCCTTGCAATGGCGACATGTCCGCCTGGGCGGGCACCTGATCTTCCAGATCATAAACCCGATCAACCAGGGCGTTGCTCTTGATCAGTTCCTCGATCGTGAAGTTAAAGGTGTCGCGCGACGGCAACGCGGTCGGCAACGGCTCGGCAAAAATCTCGTTGTAAGGCACTTTCGTCGGCAGCGCGTCGATCTTGTGGTGGATCCCCGTGCCGACATAGGGCTTGC
>CBDUNP010000402.1:0-2974 GCA_965368605.1 uncultured bacterium
CACGTCAAACCGAAACAGCCGCTTCTTCCCCGCACGGATCAGCACGTACCCGTTACGCACGCTCCCGTCACTGACCTTGAACGTGATGTCTTTCACCGGCTGATCGTGCAGCCGAACCCCGCCGCTTGAGATCAGCCGCTTGGCCTCCCCGTTGGACTTCGCCAGGCCCGCCATCACCAGCAACTGGATCACCCCGACCCCGACGGTCAGCTCCTGCTTAGGCAGCTCCGCGTGCGGGATCGCCTCGCCGGTCACGTCCTGCGCCCCGCTGAATGCCTTGCCCGCGCTGTCCCGCGCCTTGTCCGCCTCGGCGTGCCCGTGGACCAGACGTGTCACCTCGTACGCCAGCACCTCCTTGGCTTTATTAAGCTCCTGGCCTTCCAACGCCCCCAGCCGGTTGATCTCATCCATCGGCAGGAAAGTGAAGAACCCCAAAAACCGCTTCACGTCCGCGTCCGGCGTGTTCCGCCAGTACTGATAAAAATCAAACACCGGCGTCCGCTCCGCACTCAACCACACATTCCCCGACTCGCTCTTGCCAAACTTCTTCCCATCGCTCTTGGTAATCAAGGGCATCGTCAGCCCCGCCAGGTCCGCCCCCGCGACCCTCCGCCCAAGCTCGATCCCCATCACGATGTTCCCCCACTGGTCCTGCCCGCCCATCTGCACCGTGCAGTTCTGCGTCTTGTACAGATGCACAAAGTCGATCGCCTGCATCACCATGTAGTTGAACTCCAGAAACGTCAGCCCGCTCTCCGCGTCCAGACGGTTCTTCACCGAGTCCATCGTCAGCATCCGGTTCACCGAGAAGTGCGGCCCGAAGTCACGCAGCAGCCCGATCCACCCCAGCTTCGTCAGCCACTCCGCGTTATTCACCATCAGCGCATCGGTCGGCCCGTTCGCCGCCGGCGTCCTGGGGTCCGCAAACTTCAAAATCGGCGCCATCTGCCCCGCGAAGCACTGCGCATTACGGTTGATCGTCTCCGGCGTCAGCATCTGTCGGCTCTCGGTCTTCCCCGACGGGTCACCCACCAACGCCGTCCCCCCGCCCATCACCGCGATCGGCCGATGCCCGCAACGCTGCGCATGCGCCAGCACCATGATCGGCACCATCGAACCGATATGCAGGCTGTCCGCCGTCGGGTCAAAACCGATATACAGCGTCACCGGCTTAGCTAACCGCTCCCGGATCTTCTCATCCGTCACCTGCGAAACCAGCCCCCGCTCAAGGAGGACGTCATATAGATTGGGTAGGGGGGGTGTAGTCATAGCGAGCAAAGTGTACCCAAGTGGCCTACGTTCGCCGAATAGGGGTTCGTGTTTGGGGTTCTAGGTTAGATTATAACCGCCGGGATGGCTGTTAATATTGCTATTTCTTGTATTTTTGCTTTACAGACAAGCCATGTTGAGTAGCATATATAGTAGCTCATAACGTACGGATGCATGGTCCGTCTGATTAGAGTCACACTAACGGGGTCCGGGAAGCCGGGCGATATTATTAGGAAGGGGAAAAAGATGTTTAATAAGCCTGTTGAGGGTTCATGGTTATTCTGTATCGCCACTTTTGTGGCTGTGAGTTCAAGCCTTGTTTGGGATGAGGTTGCTCACGCGGAACAACCGTACGAGTTCGAATGGGCTGCGCAGGTCGGTACCTCGACGAATGATCGAAGCCACGCCGTGACTGTGGATGTCGCGGGCAATTCTTACATCAGTGGCTACACCTTCGGTGATCTCTATGAACCCAACGCCGGACGGAATGACGCCTTCCTGACGAAGTTTGACCCTTCTGGCAACGAACTATGGGGCCTGCAGGTCGGCACGGCGGATGACGACCTTAGCTACTCCGTAGCCGTGGACGTCATCGGGAACGTGTATATGTTCGGCTACACCGGCGATGTCGACGTGGATTACGACGCCTTCTTGACGAAGTTCGACGCGTCGGGCACCGAGTTATGGTCCCGGTCAATCAGCACCCCGGTTAGAGACCTGGGTTACTCTGTGGCGGTGGACGGCGATGGCAACGCCTTCATCAGCGGCATTACGTTCGGCAGTCTCGGCGGGGCCAACCTGGGAGGCGCGGACGCCTTCCTGGCGAAATATAACGCGTCGGGTACTGAATTGTGGTCCCGGCAGATCGGCACGACCAGTGATGACGCGAGCCTATCGGTCGCGGTGGATGGCGCGGGTAACGCCTTCATCAGCGGAACGACTGACGGCAGTCTCGGGGGGCCCAATGCGGGCAGTGGCGATGCGTATCTGACGAAACTTGATGCCTCGGGTACCGAACTGTGGTCTCGGCAGGTCGGGACCACGGGTGATGAAGCGGCTAATGCTGTCGCGGTGGATGGTGCTGGAAACGCATACATGAGCTATTTTGGCGCTATCATAGAACCCGCAGGAGGGGCCGTCATAGGATTTGACGACTTCCTGACAAAGTTCGACGCTTCAGGTAACGAACTCTGGTCCCAGCAGATCACGCTTCCCGCCGGCTATGACGTGGATGTGGAAGATATCACAGTAGACGATGCGGGCAACGTATATATTACAGGGCTGGCCACCGGGCCCGCGCCGCAAGACAACGGCGCCGTCTTGTTGAAGTATGACCCGGCGGGTAACAAGTTGTGGCAGAGTGAATCAGCAGGCGCAGGTGTCGGCGTGTCCGTAGCCTTGGACGGTGTCGGCAACGCCTACATCAGCGGTCATACATATTCCGGTGGTGTTGTCGGTGGACCTAATGCGGGGGGGAACGATGCCTTCCTGGTGAAGTTCACGGTCCCCGAGCCCGCGACCCTTACATTGCTGGCATTCAGTGGTATGGTTTTGCTTCGGCGGGACGCAAAGGCCTAAACCTCCGCCTTCTCCTTCGCCTTCGCCTGCCGGGAATCACGGCGGCGGTCGCTCTCCTTCAGCAGCCGCTTGCGCATCCGGATGTTCTCCGGCGTGACCTCGACCAGCTCATCCTCCTGGATGTATT
>CBDUNP010000403.1:0-2955 GCA_965368605.1 uncultured bacterium
GCTAGCCAGATTGGATTTCCGCCCACCTCCAGCCGATGAAAAACTTGACGGATTTCGCTGAATCGCTATTCTTTCTCGACTCGGCGCTTATAGCCCTAATAGGGTCTTTGGCCGGGCAGGAGGCGGGCCCTGAATCGGGGTCGGCTCGACCTGAGATCGAGACCGACGTCGGCAAACCTGGCATTGATTTTTCACGAATAAACACGCCTTACGCCGCCTGGCAACATCCCGGGCGGGGCGAAGGCCCAACAGAGCGTATCGACACAAAAAGGCAGACATCATGACGACCGCGACCGCATCCAAAGACAAAACCGGCAGGCTAGCGTTTACCCGTAACTTTGGGATCTGTGCCCACATCGACGCGGGCAAGACCACCGTCACCGAACGCATCCTCTACTACACCGGCAAGAGCTACAAGATCGGTGAGGTCCACGAGGGCACCGCCACCATGGACTTCCTCCAGGACGAGCAGGACCGCGGCATCACCATCCAGTCTGCCGCCACCACCTGCCCCTGGACCCACAACGGCCAGGACTATACCCTCAACCTCATCGACACCCCGGGCCACGTCGACTTCACCATGGAAGTTGAACGTTCCATGCGTGTCCTCGACGGCGCCGTCGTCGTCTTTGACGGCAAGGAAGGCGTTGAAGCTCAGTCCGAAACCGTATGGCGTCAGGCCGACCGCTACGAAGTCCCCCGCGTCTGCTTCATCAACAAGATGGACAAGCTCGGCGCCGACTTCGAATACAGCTTCAAGACCGTTAAGGAACGCCTGGGTGCTCCTGCCATCGCGGTGCAGCTGCCTATCGGCTCCGGCAACGAGTTCGAAGGCGTGATCGACCTGCTGAATATGAAGGCCTACTACTTCTCCAAAGAAGACATGGGCTCAAAGGTCGAAGAGAAGGACATCCCCGACGAATACAAAGAAGCCGCCGAAATGTGGCGTCACGAACTTGTCGAACGTGCTGCCGAGTTGGACGACGACCTGACCGAAAAATTCCTGGAAGATCAGGAGATCACCTCCGACGAAATCCGTGCGGCGTTGCGTAAGGGCACCCTGGCACGCAAAGCCCACCCAACCTTCTGCGGCTCGGCTCTACAGAATATCGGCGTCCAGCGCGTGATCGACGGCGTGATCGACTACCTGCCCAACCCCACACAGGTCCCCGAAGTTCAGGGCACAGATCTTAAAGACCCGGACAAGAAACTAACTCGACCACACTCAGAGGATGCCCCGTTCTCAGGCCTGGTCTTCAAGATCGTCAACGACGCCCACGGCGACCTGACCTACGTCCGTATCTACTCCGGCGTCCTCGAAAAAGGCACGCGGGTGCTCAACTCGAACAACGGCCGACGTGAAATCGTCAGCCGAATCTTCGAGATGCACGCCAAGGACCGCCAGGCACGCGACGACGCCAAGGCCGGCGAGATCGTCGCGGTCGTTGGCTTGAAAAACTCCATCACGGGTGAGACCCTCTGCTCCCAGGACGACCCGATCGTGCTGGAACGCATGGACTTCCCAGACCCCGTGATCTCGATGAGCATCGAGCCCGCCACCACCGCGGACAAGGAAAAGCTTGGCAACGCGCTGGTCACCATCCGCCGTGAAGACCCGTCCTTCCAGAGCCACTACGACGAAGAAACAGGCCAGACCATCATCGCCGGCATGGGTGAGCTCCACCTGGATATCATCAAGACCAAGCTCATCCGTGACATGAAGGTCGGCGTCAACGTCGGCACGCCTCGCGTCGCCTACAAAGAATCGATCAGCAAGACCGCCGAAGCTCGCGGCATCCATAAGAAACAGACCGGTGGTCGCGGCCAGTTCGGCGACTGTACCATCTCTGTCGAGCCCTACACCGCGGCACAGGCCGAAGAAGAAGGCCTGGAATACAAGGACGGCGTCGCGTTCGAGAACAAGATCGTCGGCGGTGCGATTCCCAAGGAGTTCATCCCGTCGGTCGGTGTCGGCTGCCGCGAAACCGCCAAGAGCGGCGTCCTCGCCGGCTACCCGCTGCTGGGCGTCAAGGTCTCGCTGCTGGACGGCAAGTTCCACGACGTCGACTCCTCACAGATCGCCTTCGAACAGGCCGGCACGCTGGCCTTCAAGGAAGCGACCCGCAAGGCCGGCCTCGAACTGCTCGAGCCGATCATGAAGGTCGTCATCACCACACCCGACGAGTTCCTCGGTAACGTCACCGGCGACCTGAACCGCCGGCGTGCCCTGATCAGCGAGACCGAACAACGCGGCAACACCCGCGTCGTTACCGCAGAGGCCCCCCTCTCGGAAATGTTCGGCTACTCCAACACCCTCCGCGGCATGAGCCAGGGCCGGGCCAGCTACGCCATGGAACCCCTGACCTACCGCCCCGTCCCCGGCAACATCGCCAAGGAAATCCTTGAGGGCGCGGCTCAGAAGTAAATCACCCGGACGGTGACATCCAAATAACCTAAGAAAACCCACGGTCTCCGCCGTGGGTTTTCTTTTGCCTATACTGATTACGAAAACCCAATCAATACTCATGAGGCAAACCATGAAAACTCTGCAACTTTTTCCCACACTTGTTTTACTCGTCACGGCGTCACTATGTGCGGCCGAAATTACCTCCAAATCCATTGCCTACACCCACGACGACGTCGCCCTGGAAGGCCACCTCGCCATCCCCGAGGGTGAGGCCAAGGGTGCGGTGCTGGTGGTGCATGAATGGTGGGGGCTGAACGACTACGCAAAGATGCGTGCGGACATGCTCGCCGAGCTCGGTTACGTCGCGTTTGCGGTGGACATGTACGGCAAGGGCAAGCAGACCGACAGCCCCGAGCAGGCCGGGCAGTGGGCGGGGACCATTGCCGGGGATCGGGAGCAGTACCGCGCACGCGCGCTTGCCGGGCTGGAGGTATTCCGGTCAACCGGCAAGATCACCGAAGGCATGAAGATCGCCGCGATCGGTTACT
>CBDUNP010000404.1:0-2954 GCA_965368605.1 uncultured bacterium
TCCCCGGCCTTGAAGCTGGCCGTGCTGGCCAACTGCTGATAGGTAAATCCGTTGGCGGTGGTATGCATTAAACGCGCACCGGTCACGACCGCGTCCGTGAAGTCGGCCCCGGTGAGTGTGACGCCATCAAAATTCACCCCGCTCAGGTCCGCGTTGCTGAAGTTCGCGTTGGTGAGGTTGGCGGGCGTGAAAGTCGGGGTCAGGTCGAAGTACTGTTGACCAAATGCGGCCCCGGCCAGGTTCTTACCCGAGAAGTCCCAACCGGCCAGGTCGTTGGCCGACAGCCGGACCCCGGTCAGGTCACCACTCTTGAAGCTGGCGGTCGTGGAAAGCTGCTGATAGGTGAAACCGCCCGCGGTGGTGGCTTCAAGGCCCGTATAGTTGACATCCGCATCATCGAAGTAGGCATCTGACAGGATTGCGTAGCCAAAGTATGTTTGTGGCAGATACGCGCCGGCCAGGTCGGCGTTGGTCAGGTTGGCTTGCTTGAAGTCCGCGTGAGCCAGGTCGGCCCCGGCAAGGTAAGCCTTGGTCAGGTCTGCATACCTCAGATCGGCGAACTGGTCCGCGTCTTCCGTCGACAACAACACCGCCGACGCCTGCCTGCCCAGCGACGGGTTCAGCGGGTCGATGTATTCCCATTCGTAAATCTCAGCCCCCGCCAGACCACAGGACAACAACACCGCCGAAGCGCTCGCTATAACACCCGTAACACTCTGCGCGCGTTGATTAAACATGACCCGTTACCCCCTGAGCATTATCGCTCATTAACTTTAGGCCCAGAACGAACAGTCCAAGTGGAACCTCAGGACGCCCAATTCTACCGCTACCCCTGATCCGGGTAAATAAAAATGCCCGAAAACCCGTATTTATTACCGAAAAACCCTCTCCATTTTCCCCGCCCCTGCCCGGCCACTCACACCGCCGCGTGCTCGGGCTCTTGCCCCTCCAATACTTTCACCACGTCCCGCACCACCCAGCTCATGTTATCCAGCGCCTCGAACGTCCGTGACGCGATGTGTGGCAGCAGCCGGACGTTCGGCAGATCGTAAAGGGGGTAATCTTCGGGAGGCGGTTCCGGGTCGTGGACATCCAGAATGATTTTCGCCCCCGGATGTGTGCCCGCCCATTCAGCCACAGCACAGGAATCCACGAGCATCCCACGCGCCGCGTTGATGAATAAGCAATCACCCTGCAGGTATTTGAGCGCTGCCCCGTCGATCATCCGTCGGTTCTCTGCGCGTCCATCGACGTGGATGCTGACGATGTCGCTATCTGCATAGAGCGTCTTGTGATCGACGAAGTCGAACGGATAGTCCACCGCCTTGCGCAGCTCGGCCTCGGGCAACAGGTCACACACTTTGAGTTTCATCCCCAGCGCGTGCGCCACGCAGCCCAGCCGTTTGCCGATCCGGCCGAAGCCGACGATGCCGAGCGTGAGTTGGTCGAGCTGTTTGCCGACCTCGGTCTTGCGAAGGTTGTGAAAGGTTTGAGCGTCGGCGTCTTTCCCGGGGGGCAGGTCGGTTCTTGGGCGGTAGTGGTCCAACATCAGCGCCAGCACGTATTCCACCACCGCCTGCGTGTTCGCGTCGGGCGTATACACCACCCGCACGCCCCGACGCTTGCAGGCTTCAAGGTCGATGTTATCCAGCCCCACACCGGCTCGACCAACGACTTTCAGATTCGGCGCACGAACGAGAAATGCCTCATCCACAATCGTGTAGGTCCGAACCACCAGCCCCTCTGCCTCGCGAAGTAGTGCATCCAGTTCCGCAGATGGGGCGTCATGTGCACAGCGCACCACCTCCGCTCGTCTGCAGAGCCAAGCCTCCGCCGACTCCGCCAGCGTCTCGGTGATCAATACACGGGACATGGAATTCAGGGTCTAGGGTCTAGGGTCTAGGACCTAAAGTTGATAACATCGCCATAGCAGCGCCGAGCAAGGCAAAAGACCGGAGCAAATGGACACAAACCAAGCAGGTAACGAGCCGGCCATCAATAAACACGGACTCACAGCCAACAACCCATCACCCGCGATGAGCCACCCGCCAACGCTGTGTACTTATGCAAAGTACGCGGCGTTCTTCTCGATGTAGTCGGTCCACTCTTCGGGCAGGTCTTCTTCGGGGAAGATCGCCTTGACCGGGCACTCGTCCACGCACAGGCCGCAGTCGATGCAGGTGTCGTTATCTATATAAAGCATCTCAGCCGACTCGAACTCGGGCTCGTCCTTGGTCGGGTGGATGCAGTCCACCGGACAGACGTCCACACAGGCTGTGTCTTTGGTGCCGATACAGGGTTCGGTAATGATATGAGGCATAGTCAGTCTCCAGTCAATACAAGGCGGGGCGTCCCGCGAATGGTCTAAGATTAAAGTATAGGTCGGGTACGGGCCAGTGCAAAGCGGTTTTTTTCAATCATTCATCACCGAAACCCTTTACTCACCCGCACTAAGGCCGATAACTCCCCGGCAAGCCGCGGCCTTCCGCGCGTCAACATGGATAAACTTTGTCCGAAACCGGCCTGAGAAAAGCCCGGCCTCGGGTTAAAAATCGGATAAAACTCTTGAAAACCACGGTCAAGCCACTAGATTGATGACACATCTGATCGGGAGAAAAACTGCGTTGTGAGACGCGTTATTTCTTCCTCCGGGACAACTCACAACACAGGCGTAGGATGGGCGAGCCTGCCTCCGCATTCAAGTACTAACGAGCCCGGCTACCTCGCCGGCCAAGACCATACTTTCTTATTACCCAGGAGAACCCCATGATCAAGCCGCTTCTACAGACCATAACCGCCGCCGCCATCAGCCTCGCCTTCATCAGCCCAAGTTCAGCCGGCGTCGTCGGGTTCGAGGACGTCCTCCTGGGATCGACCTACAACGTCGGCACTTCCTTCTCCTCCGACGGCGTCTCCTTCACCATGCAGGACTACATCTGGCCCGGCGGCACCGT
>CBDUNP010000405.1:0-2950 GCA_965368605.1 uncultured bacterium
CCAACCTCGTCAAGCAGCTGATCACCCACCCCCAGTCGGCGGTCTTCCTGGGCGATCTCAGCGACGCCGGCGACAGCCTGATGCGCCACAGCTCCAGCGTGACCTACCTATCGCTGCTGATGGGTTTGAAGCTGGAAGGTTACCTGGTCCGCGAACGCCGACACATCGACCCGGCCCGCGCGTCGGAGGTGGTGAACCTGGGCCTGGGCGCGATGCTCCATGACGTGGGCATGACCCTGCTTCCCGAGGCGGTCGTCGAAAAGTACGAATCCACCGGGGACGAGTCCGACTCCGCCTGGCGTGAACACACCGCTCTGGGCTACCGGCTGATCCGCGGCAAGGTCAGCGCGACCGCCGCTTCGACCGTGTTGCATCACCATCAGCACTACGACGGCACGGGCTTCGCTGGCGCCGACTTCCCGGTGATGCGTGGCAAGCGTATCCACATCTTCCCACGCATCGTCACTGTGGCCGACCAGTTCGATCGCCTGCGCTACCCACCGGACCGCCCGGCACAGCCAACGGTCTGGGCGCTCCGCAGCATGCTCGAAGCGCCGCTCTTCCAGCGGTACGACCCGAAGATTCTAGATGCGCTGCTGGCGGTCGTTCCGCCTTACGCGCCCGGCTCTATCGTCACACTCAGCGACGAACGCACCGCCGTGGTCATCGACCACCACCCGCTGCGTCCGTGCCGGCCGATCGTTCAGCTCATCCCCGACGTGGCGAAGATCGAAGGGGACGACCTGCCGCTGGGCCAGATCCTGAACCTTGCCGAGCAGTCGCCTCGGCTGTACATCGCGCAGTGCGAAGGCTTCGACGTCGGCGACCTGAACTTCGAGCGCCCCGCCGTGCTGCCGCAGCCCGAAGACGCCGTCTCCGCGCTCTCGGCGTAACACTCATAATCTCACTCGGTGGTGTCGGCCTTGTCCGATTCAAACCCGGCTTCCTGAAGCTGCTCGCGGACCGATTGTACGATCGCTTCGCCCAGCGTCACATCGCCGTCTTCCGTCATCCGCTGCCGTTCATTAGCGACATACCGGTCACGCTCGGCGGTCAGCTCCTGTATCTTGGCCTGTACCTCTGCACGCTCGGCGGCTTGTTCTTCAACAAACTTCGCGCGTTCTTCTTCGGTCATCTCCTTCATCGCCGCCGGCAGGTCTTCGTCGTCTAATTCACCAAGCGCCACCGCTTCATTCTCGATCGCGTCGACCAGGTCGGTGCGTGCATTGTTGTACGCCCCCGTAGACTTGCTCGCGACACGCTGCGCCAGGTTGCCCCGGCCAAGGCTCGAGGCGTTGCTGTCCTGTGTGATCTGTCGCGCCCCTGCGGCCCGACCTTCCTTGCCGTACCACAGATAGGTTGAATTAAGGCGATCATTCAGCTCGATAAGCTGACCGTCCTGCGGTGCGTCGATATGGACGACCGCGCGGTCCTGGTTGATGTTCAGGTAGTTGCCCTCTGCGAGCTTTGCGCCGTGTTGCCACATCCCCTGGATGCCGGAGTTGTAGTCGCCGCAGTGGATCGTGTTGACGATGACGCCGTGCCCGATCGCGTAGGCGCAGGCCTGTTTGTAATCGACCGGTCCCTGCGTGAAGGGTTCGTTGCCCGCGATAAAGATGGCTTTGTAGGCGTTGGGTTCGCCGGTCCAGTCGAGCCGTTTGACCGCCTCGTCGATCACCTGCCCGCAGTACTCGTCGCCGCCGCTGGTCGTTAAGGAAAACAAGGCTTCAGATAAGACATCCAGATCGTCGGTCAGGGGTACGACCTGCCGGATGTAACCCTCGCTGGCGGGGAGGTTCGTGTTGCCGTACTCAAACAGGGCGACGCGCAGTGTCGGGGTCAGCCCGTGCTTCTTCGCCGCCGCGAACTCGTTGACGATGGTCCAGAGCTGGCTCTTGGCCTGGCCGATCAGCCCGTCCATGGAGTTGCTGGTGTCCAGCAGGATCGCCACGTCGACCGCGGGCCGAGGTTGGGTGAGACGCTTATTCTCGTGCGCGTTTACCGTCTGGATCATCAGGGCTGACACAAGAAACGCTGACAGGCAGAAAGTCCATCGTCGCATCGCGGGCTCCTTTTCTATGATGGGGACAGCCACCGCCGAACCAGGCGTGCGCCACCCCAGCAGGTTTTGCCGTGTACTGATTAACTACCCGGTTTTGGACGCCCCGGTTCGCGGGAAGTTCCTTGGCATGACTGGTTTTTTAGTAGGTGTTCTGCTTGCGGAGCGGGACCGACGACAGCTCTGTCAACGCCAGGAGGTCGGCGATGCGTTGCCCGGCCCGGCCGTCGCCGTAGGGATGCCGCATCCGCCGCAGGTCCAGTTTCATGGCCTGTCTGACCGCCCGGATGATCGCTTGTTCACCGTATCCACAGTCGATCACGTTGCCCGGCTTCTCCCGGCCGTTCTGCCTCGGGCCGATGTTCACGCAGGGCACACGCATCGCCGCCGCCTCGATCAGCCCCGCCGACGAGTTGCCGACGATCGCTTTAGCGCCCTTGAGCATCGAGAGAAACTTAGTCCGGGGCAGGTGCTCGATCGGCTTGAGCTTTGCGCCACGGATGGCCCGGCGTATCCCCTCGCCGCCTGCATCCAGGTTCGGCATCATCACAACTCGGTTATAGGCACGGGTCGCTTTTAGGATGGCACGCATCCGGCCGGCTTCTTCAGTCGCACTCCCCCCCGCCGGGTGCAGCATCACGATCAATTCGGGCGCATCTGATGAAGGGGTGATCTCATCGAGCCCGTCGATCGCGGGTGAGCCCACCTGATGGATCTGTGTCTCGGGTTCACCCATCTTGATTAAACGTTTCCGGCTCTGCGCTGTCGCGGGGAAGTGAAGCTGTGCGAGCTTGCTGACCGCGTGGCGTATCGCTTCGTCGGCGAGCCCCTCCGCGCGGTCCCCGCCGTGGATATGCGCCAGCCGACAACCCCCGGTCGTCGCGGCACAGG
>CBDUNP010000406.1:0-2935 GCA_965368605.1 uncultured bacterium
GCCTGATCAACTGCACCGACTGCGGCCCGCGCTACACCATCATCGACCGCATCCCATACGACCGCCCGAACACCTCGATGCACAGTTTCGACATGTGCCCCGCCTGCCGAGCAGAATACACCGACCCATCAAACCGTCGATACCACGCGCAGCCGATCGCCTGCCACGATTGCGGCCCGGTGATTCAGTTGGTCGACCCAAACGGCTCCGCCATACCCGGCGACCCGATCGTATCCGCAGCGGCGCTTCTATCAGCGGGGAAAGTCGTTGCGGTCAAAGGCCTCGGCGGTTTCCACTTGGCCGTGCGCGCAGACGATCAACGGGCCGTGATGCGGTTGCGTTCAGGCAAACACCGTGATGCAAAACCATTCGCGGTGATGGGTCGGTCGATTCAGGACGTGCAACGGTTGGTTCATCTCAGCGAACCGGCAAGTGCGCAGCTTACATCCGCCGCCGCCCCGATCGTCCTTGCGCCCCGCCGTCCCGATGCCCCGATCGCGTCAGCCGTCGCGCCGGACAGTCACCGCCTGGGCGTGATGCTCGCCTACACCCCGATCCATCACCTGCTATTCAACGAACTCGACAAGGACATCCATGCACTGGTGATGACCAGCGCGAATCCATCGGACGAACCGCTGACCATTGATAACGATGAAGCCGCCGCCCGGCTAAGCGGCCTCTGCGACGCGATCCTCTTGCACGACCGCCCGATCCGTCGGCGGGTCGATGATTCGGTCCTGCTGGATATGGGATCAGACCGCCCACCGCTGCCGATCCGACGGGCCCGGGGTTACGTCCCGGCGGCGCTGCCGATCCAGGTGGGGGGGGATGAGCCCGGCTTGTGTGTCGGGGGTGAACTTAAAAACACATTCGCCCTGGTCAACAACGGCCAGGCCGTCCTCAGCCAGCACCTCGGCGACCTGAGCTACACGCCAAACTTCGATCACTTCAAGTCCACGATCACCGACCTGCTTGCGTTATTCGATACCCAACCCAGATGGATCGCCCACGACCTGCACCCGATGTACCTAAGCTCGCGTCACGCCAAAGCTTTGGCGAAGACGCTGGGCGTCCCGTTGATCGGCATCCAACACCACCACGCCCACGCCGCCTCGGCTATGGCGGAGCACAACGAGACGGGGCCGGTGCTTGCCATCGTCTGTGACGGCGTTGGTTTCGGCACCGATGAAACCAGTTGGGGCGGAGAACTGCTGCTGGCCGACCTGACGTCGTGCAGACGCCTGGCACGCCTCCGCCCGATCAGTCTGCCCGGCGGCGATGCCGCGGCCTACGACACCCGGCGGTGCGGCCTTGCACTGTTGCATCAGGTCTTCGGCGACGATTTTCTGCATCACCGCGCAAGCGAGTTACTCATCAAAGACCCGGTTGAACGCGAACTGCTCGCCGGGATGCTCATCCGCAACATCAACTGCATCACCAGCTCCGCCGCGGGCCGATACTTTGACGGGGTCGCGGCGTTGCTGGGTTTATCGACTCACAACGACTACGAAGCCCAGGCCGCGATGCGCCTTGAAGCCTCGGCGTCTTATTGTGATAAACCCATCTCTCGCCGATCACTGTTTCATAGCTTTCCCGGCTCTCCCGGTATTCCCGACTCCCCCGGGATGATCGACCTGTCGCCACTGATCGGTGCGGTTGTCGCCGGGCGTGCGCAGGGCGAGCCGACGGAATCATTAGCGGCCTTGTTCCACGATCAACTGGCCTGGGCACTGTCGGACGCGGCCGAGGATGCTTCAAGACGTCTTGGCATCACCACGGTCGTGTTGTCCGGCGGGGTGTTCTGCAACCAACGGTTGACGGACTGCATCGCAGGCCGGCTTTCCGGGGGCGGCCTGCGGGTGTGGATTCACGAACAGGTCCCCGCCAACGACGGCGGGTTGGCGTACGGCCAAGCAGCGATTGCGGCCGCGCAGATCAACGCAGGACTTCACAGAAAGGCGGGTGTGTCATGTGTCTAGCGGTCCCGGCCAGGCTCGTTGAATGTCACGGCGACGAAGGTTTAGCCGACATGCACGGCAACCGGGTCCCCGTGCAGACCCTCTTCGCCCCCGAGGCCAAGGTCGGCGACTGGGTATTGGTCCACGCGGGTTTTGTCATCAAACGCCTGGATGCGCATCAGGCGCAGGCCACCTGGGCCGTGTTAAGCGACCTGGAGGCATCACAAGACAGATCGGGGGTCGACGATGACAGCCACTAACCACACTGTCGCCATGATCCTGCACCGCCTGAACGTGCTCGCCGACGCGCTCAGTCGTGACGCCGCGTTCATGGAAGTTTGCGGAACGCACACAATGAGTGTCTTCCGAAGCGGCTTGCGCAGCCTGCTGCCTGCCAACATCAACCTGCTCAGCGGCCCGGGCTGCCCGGTCTGTGTCACGGCCCAGAGCGACATCGATATGCTGATCGCACTCGCGGTCGATCACGACGTCACCGTTTGTACCTACGGCGACATGCTCCGTGTCCCCGGCGCGCGCGGCAGCTTGGAACGCGCACGCGGGGACGGGGCTGATGTCCGAGTCGTCTACTCCAGCATGGACGCGGTCGCACTCGCGCAGGAAAACCTCGACATGCAGGTCGTCTTCGCTGCCGTCGGCTTCGAGACCACCGCCCCCGCGACCGCCGCCGCGATCCACCGCGCCAAAAACCTGAGCCTGAAAAACTTCACCGTCTTAGCCAGCCACAAGCTGGTGATGCCCGCCGTGACAGCCCTGCTCGATAGCGGGACGGTCCACGTCGATGGGTTCCTGCTGCCCGGGCATGTCTCTGTGATCACCGGCTGGCGCGAGTTTGACCCGATCGTTCGGAAGTACGGCCTGCCCTGCGTGGTTGGCGGCTTCGAGGACGAACAGATCCCCGAGGCCCTGGTCGACCTGGTCCGCCTCGTCGGCGAGCAACGCGCCGACCTGATCAATCA
>CBDUNP010000407.1:0-2922 GCA_965368605.1 uncultured bacterium
TCGATCGCCTCGGCGACCTGGACCGAATAATCGCCCGTGTTCTGGTAACGCAGGCGGTTGCGGTCGATCGTCCCGCCTGGCACGGTGTAGCGTTCATTCTGGCCGCGGTCGTTGCGGTCAAAGCCGTTGACGATCAGCACCTTCGAGGTCGGGGCTGCGGGTAACGGCGTCGCCGCGACCACGGCTGAATCCAGCGAATGCCCCCCGGCATTGACCGCGACTACCTTGAAGTAGTGCGTGCCGTTGGCGCTGTCCAGACCGGTCATCACATGGCTGGTCGTTGCGCCGCCGGCGACAAACGTCCCGCCGTCGAACCCGTACCCGTTCAGCGACGTGTAGATCATGAACCCGGTCGGTGTCCCGCCGCCGATCGCCGAGCCGGGCGTCGGGGTCCAGCTCACGGTCACGGTCCCGTCGCCGTTGGTCTCGGCCGTGGTGCCCGTGACCGGGTCGGGCAGGAATGTCAGGCCGGTTGCGCCGCCGTCCACCGAGTTGAAGTATTTTTGCAGCCCCTGGTAGCTCGCCCGTGCCACCGCGTCGCGCACCTTCGGGTCGCGCATCAGCTCGGTGTCCTGGACGTTGTCGTGGAAGGCCCACTCGATGATCGTCGCGTCGAACTCGTTGTTGATGTAGTTGTTGTTGATCTCGCCGAACTCGATGTCGGATCGATCCAGAGTGTGCGTCGACCGGTTGAACCAGTCGTTCTCGAACGTCCCGTTGAGCCCGACCATGTCATCATTGATCTCCGCAGACACCGTGTTGGCCAGCAGGAACTGGTTAGGGGTCGCGGTCGCCGGGTTGTTGTTGCCGTTGACCAGGCCGAGTGTGCCGCGGTTGGAGCCGCTGCCCGCGTTGGAGTGGTAGCTGATAAACACACGGTCACTGAGTGACCCGTCCGCTTCGCGGTTCATGTACTCGGCAAACCGTGGCGGCGCGCTGACGGTCGAGCCGGTCCCGCCGAACTCGCTGGTCGAGATGCCCTGGCCCAGGTTCTGCGCGATCCAGTACACGCCCGGCTCGTCTTCGCGCGGCAGCCCCGACGTGCCGTGGCCGAGGTTGATATCGCCCATCCCGTTGCCGAACCGGATCATGTCCGCGATTACCACACCGCTCTGGTTGTTGCGGTTGCTGATATCGACGTAACCGCCCGTGCCCTCCTCGAAATAATACGTCCCCAGGTAGACAAGCCCGTTGCCGACCCGCTTGTGGTTGACGCTGACCTCGGTGGTCCCGCCAGAGTGTGTGACTTTATAGAGCTGGTTGACCCGATCGGACCCGGACCGCGTCCACGAATAAACGGGATAGAACCCCGCCTCCGTCACGTTTGGCCGGTAGCGTGCATAAGCAGTTTCAGTCGCGTTGGTTGAGGCATACCGGTAGGGGGTGTCCCCCGGGCTGCCGTAGAAAATACTCGAGGTGCTGTTGCTCCAAGAGCCGACGAAGGTCACTTCTGTGTCGTCGTTATCGAGGATAATCTCGTTGACCTGATGCCCGACCGGACGCAACGGCACGACGGTCGCGCCTGCGTTCCAGAGGAACTTCACCAGGTAGCTCATCATGTCCTGGTTGCTCATGTCTTCGTTGACTTCCAGCAGCAAAGGCCGCTGCCAGAACCAACCCGAGCCGTTGTCGAACCGGCCGTGCCCGCCGTGAACGTAGGCGATCTTCCCGGTCAGCGCACCGACCGGCTGCGTGCCGACCGCGACCAGACCCGCCTCACCCAGCGCCGCGGTCTGTTCGGGGGCGCTGGCGGTGGCGTACCCGTCCGGCACATCAAACGTGACCTGAATGCCCATCTGCTCGAGCCCGCCAAGCCCGGCGCTTTCCATATACGCATCAAAGTCAGCCTGATTCAGGATCGGCTCCGTCGGGCTGGCCGACAGGAGCAGTCTCGGCTCAAGCGTTTCGATCGCGACAGGTTGGGATGGGGCGGCAGCCTCGCGCTTCTGGGGTTGCGTGGGCTGAGTCTGCAGATTCTGCTTGGTCACACGTCGGTGCATCAATCGTCCCCTACGGGTTGTGGTTTGGCCTGGATAACGTCTGCTGCCGGACTGACGCCCGAAGCGAATACCGCCGTTATCTGAGCTTGGAACTATTGTTACATAATATCACACGAAATACCCATTCCAAGCCTAATCGCAGCTATTCATATAGTTTGATTGCGGTTTTTTTAGAAGACCGTGTTTTTTTTCAAAAAAACTACCTAAATTAATAAGATTGACTTGTCTTTTGTATGTGACGATGCTAAGGTATGGGCAAAGCAGGGTCGACTATCGGCGAACACGCCGCAGCCCCGCCCCGGAACCCGCCCTCCAGGGGCAGGGGACTTGAGTCGGCACTGTGATGCTTCGACCGTGGAGAACCGAGTGGGCTGTTCTGGCCCCAACCGGTTTTGTGCGGTCGAGGCTCTTTTTTTAGGCGAACGGAGTTGCGGGAGGCCCGAGGTTATTTTTGCGGCGGGGCAGGCTTTAGGGGATGTGGCTTACGGGGACGTGATCTTGGACGCGGCGGCCACACGGCGAGGAATGGGCGGGGGGCATAACGATCAGAAACAGGCTAAAAACGCGCAAAAAGAAACCGTCGCCTTGAGTTTCTCCCCTCCAGGCGACGGTCTTACAGGTCAACGGAATGATGCGGCCTCAGAAGTTAGCGCTTCTTTGTCGAGGCTGCTCTACCGAGGGAATGGTAGCTGGTCTTTCTCCCTATCCCCTCCGTGTCCCTGCGCCAAAAACTGTAACCCGGATCGGCCCCGCGACGCAAGGGTTTTTTGCCCGGTTTTCCAAAAAATATCCTCCTGGATAGCCCCTTTTCTGCGAATCATCGTTACTAAACACATCACTCCCGGCTGTTACATTGACACTTTCACTCCGCGGGCTAGGTTCATGCGATGTCTGAGCCCCGGTTCATCCCCCACGAACCCCG
>CBDUNP010000408.1:0-2920 GCA_965368605.1 uncultured bacterium
GCCCTCTGGCCGATGTCCACGCTCGGCTGGCCGGACAACACGCCCGAACTTCAAAAATGGAACCCCTCCAACGTCCTCTGCACCGCGCGCGAGATCATCACCCTCTGGGTCTCGCGCATGGTCATGTTCAACACCTACCTGCACGGCCAACTCCCGTTCACCGATGTCTTCATCCACGCCATGATCCAGGACGGCCACGGGCAGAAGATGAGTAAGAGCCTGGGCAACGGCGTCGACCCCAACGACATCATCCACAGCCACGGCTCCGACGCCATGCGCTTCACCCTCACCAGCATGACCACGCAGACCCAGGACGTCCGCATGCCGGTGGACATGGTCTGCCCGCACACGCAGAAGATGTTTACGCCCAAGTTCGTCGTCACCGGGTCGCATCAATCCAAGGTCGCCGCCCCCGTGCAGGACTCGCCGTTCGCCAAGGGCAAGAAGATGGTGTCAAGCTTCGGCCTGGCAACCGGGCAGGCGAGCCCGACCGACGAGATGCCAGCCGCACGCAACACCAGCGAGAAGTTCGACTACGGCCGAAACTTCGCCAACAAGCTCTGGAACGCCACCCGCTTCGCGCTGACCAAGCTCGAGGAGGCCGACACCTCCGACGACAGCCAGGACACGCTGGGCCTGCCGCTGGGCATCGCCGACCGCTGGATCCTCTCGCGCGCCGCACGCACGATCGAAGAGGTCAACGCCGCGCTGAAAAATTACGACTTCCACAACTACGCCGGCAAGCTCTACCAGTTCGTCTGGAACGACGTCTGCGACTGGTACATCGAGGCCGTCAAACCCACCATCAGTGAAAAGGGCGGGGCACGGTCGCGCCAGGTCTTGGCCACCGTGCTGGACGTGTCGCTGCGCATGCTCCACCCATCGATGCCGTTCATCACCGAGCGTCTATGGGAATCACTCAGCGAGGTCGCCCCCAAGCGCGGCGTGCGCGGCATGGACCCTAATGAGAACGAGCTGCTCGTCACCGCCGATTGGCCGACCGCCGACCGCGCGTTGGTCGACCTCCAGGCCGAGGAACTCTTCGAGCGCCTGCGCACCCTTGTGACGATGATCCGCGAGGTGCGCACCGCCAACAAGGTCCCGCCGCGTGAAAAAGTGGAGGTCTCCGTCAAGCTCGCCGAGGAACTGGTCGGCCTGATCGGCCCGCATCAGGGGTTCGTCGAGTCACTGGCCAACGTCAAGATCGTCGCCGTCGGATCCGATCTGGAAAAACCGGCCGACGCCGCGGTGATCGTGCGCCCGCTGGTCGAGGTCTTCCTGCACAACCAGCTCGACGCCGACGCCGAGAAGACCCGCCTGACCAAGCACCTCGCCGACGTCAGCAAGCAGGTCAAGAACCTCGAAGGCCGACTCAGCAACGAGAAATACACCAGCAAAGCCCCGGCCCACCTGGTCCAGGAATCCCGCGACAAACTCGCCGGCATGATCCGCGAACGCGACGCCGTGCAGAAACAGTTGGAAGAACTGGGGTGACGCTTGAATTACTGGGACAAAGGCTGCTTCTGTAAGTCCTGCCGATACGACCTGCGTGAACTGGATACGCCGGTCTGCCCAGAATGTGGCTGTGATTTTGACCCCGCCGATCCAAACACATTTCTGACACGGTCCAGCCTGAAGCCCCCGATCTATCAAAGGGCAATGGAAGCTTTCGCGATTGCGTACCCGCTTGCACTGAAGTTCGTATCGACCCTGGCCTATATCTTGAACGCGATGCATTTCGGACAATGGCGGTTTCCGTATGACTATATGGCCGACTCTGCCCTTGTGAAGACGTTGTGTGACATCACGACCATCCTATTTTTACTACTATTATTTGCCTTCCCCTGCTCGCTAGGCTTTTGGGTCTATTCGGCATGGCGCAGGTTAGAGCCTGATACGATTGAATGGCGATCAGCGGGTGTATTACTCGCGATCCCAGCAGCCTGGATACTTCTCAGCCTGAGCCTCTTCTTTAATATGTTTATTGATCTGCTCTGGTTCTGGAATTGATCGCTAAGATATAACCCATGCCGCGCATCAAAGACCAGGCCATCTGCATACGTCACATCGACTGGTCCGAGTCCAGCCAGGTCGTCATCCTATTAACCCAGGACCACGGCAAGCTGCGCGGCCTCGCTAAAGGCTCCAAACGCCAGAGCCCAAGCTCCGTGCAACGCTTCTCCGGCGGGATCGAGCTGCTCACCCAGGGCCAGGTCGTCGCCGTCACCAAGCCCACCGCCGAGCTCGCGACCGTCACCGAGTGGGACCTGCAAGAGGATTACCACTTCCTCCGCCGTGACCTGCACGCCCAACGGCTCGCCATGTACGCCGCCGACCTGACCAACGCCATGCTCGCCGACGAAGACGCCCACCCCGGCGCGTTCACCGCAATGGCCAACTTCCTCACCGCACTCCCCGCCGTCGATACCCGCCCGGTAACGCTCCTGAAGTTTCAGTGGGCACTCCTGGAAGACTGCGGCTACCGCCCCGAGCTCAACCGCGACGTCCGCAAGGGCGAGCCGCTGACCCAATCCAAGGCCTACACCTTCGACCCGGTGGCGGGGGGGCTGACCGTCGAGAACGGCATCGACGACTGGCGCGTCCGCAGCCAGACCGTCACCCTCCTGCAAAAACTGCTCGCCGGCGAACCCATCGACGACACCGCCGACGACTCACTGAACCGCGCCAACAAACTGCTGTGTGTTTACGCCCGCTCGATCCTGGATAAAGACCTCACCACCATGCGCGTCGTCCTCAACGGCGGGTAAGCCGTGCGGCGGCAGGGCGGTTGCTATCTCAAGGCTCGGTCCGCTCGATATAGAACATGCTGTCCGCTGCGCGCGGCCCGATGACGTGCCAGCTCAACGGGAACTTGGGCTTGAGTTCCAGGTACGACTTGTAGATGTGTTGGCCCCAGGCG
>CBDUNP010000409.1:0-2915 GCA_965368605.1 uncultured bacterium
TCCGGCGGGCAGATCGACCACCCCCTCGTCCAGCATTTCTTCGAGGGCATCGACGCGACCGGCTACGCACGCAACGCGGAGCCCTGGCCTAATTTTGAGGGATAACTATCCCCGATGGTTTGCTTGGGTATTGTTTTTTCTATTCGGCGGGTTTTAACATTCTATAGACGTTCGGCCTCGACCATGTTTCGGGGTTGCGGGCGATCGATTCATGCCGGCTTGGTGTGACCACTTATCGTCTGCCGTGACTTCGGTTATCGCCTATTCAGCGGAAGAGGGCTGACGCGTGGCGCGCCATTGGAGGGGTGGCGCGTCCGCCGGCCTGACTTATTTTTGAGCGGTTAGCAATATCTCTGGTGGCGCTCTTTTCTGTCACCCCTGTGCTAGTGGGGGGCCAGGTGAAGGCCAGACTGGATTCCTGTCTGTGCGGGAATGACGGACAGTCATGTCGCAAGACGCTCTAATCGCTGTAGTGCTTGATGACATCCATGATGTACCGGTTGACGGTATGAGGATGTGAGAAGTTGATGATGTGTCGGCCGTCCGGGATGACGGTGTCGGGATCGCCCTCATGGTGGGGGATGATGGCGTCGTGTCGGCCGTGGATCTGATGCACCGGCGGGAAGCCCGGGACCGATGCGGGGTCGAACGTCCAGCCCGCACAGGCATTCCCCGACCAGCGCATACGCCTCAGATCCGAATCCGCCGCCATCGTCATCAGCAGCGAGCGGTGGGGGGCGTCGAGCTGATCCAGCAGCGACACCCACAGCGCTCCCGAGGCGAGCATCCGTCGACCGAACAGGGCGTCGGGGATCAGATCACTGATCTTTTTGGCCACCTGCCAGCGTTTAGGCTTGGCGTGCCGTGATCGGCAGCTGCCGATCAGGATCACGGCCCGGGGGTTCAGGTGCCTGGCCATCTGCATGGCGAGCACCCCGCCGAACGAGACCCCGCCAAGAAACAGAGGCCGGTCGTCCCCCGGCTTTGGCTTCAGTGCCTGCGCCCAGCGCTCTGCATACCGGTCAAACGACTCGCCTTCGTCGGGCATCAGCCAGTCCGGGCACTCCAGATCATCGCCCAGCGCGGCTTTCTGTGCGTTGAACATCCGCGCGTCGGCACCCAGCCCCGGGAACAGCACGATCCGCGCTGGGATATACCGCTTCACTTGAGCCTCCGCGTGGCGTGGAGCCTTGGCTTTGGTTTGGCCTACTGGATCTCGACCAGTTCGATCTCGAAGCGCAGCACCTGGTTTGGGCCGATCCGCCCGTCAGGCGTGCCGTTCTCGCCGTAGGCCAACTCCGAGGGGATGGTCAGTTCCCACTTATCGCCGACCTTCATCAGCTGCAGTGCCTCGATCCACCCGGGGATGACACGGCCGACCGGGAACTGCACGGGCTCACCCTCGGGCGAGCTATCAAACTCCGTGCCATCGATCAGCGTGCCCCGGTAGTTTGCAGCGACGGTGTCCTGCATCGTCGGGCTTGCACCGTCGCCGGACTCGATGACGCGGTACTGCAGCCCGCTTTCGGTGACGGTGACGCCTTCCTGCGCCGCGTTTTCATTGAGGTACTCAAGCCCCTGGGTCATGTTTGCTTCGGCCTGGGCGAAGTGCTTCTGCTGCATCTGCATCTGGAGGCTGAATAAGCAGTGGGAGATCTGCTCCTCCGTGAGCCGGGCCTCTTCAATGCCCAGCCCCGCGCGGATGCCCGAGGCGAGCTGGTCGGCGTCGATATCCACGCCCCGGCTCGCCATGTCGGTCCCGATCGTGTAACCGATCGAGAAGCTGATGTCTTCGGTCCCCGCCGGCTCCCCCAGGCCCGCGATGACCTGCTCGAGCGCCGCCTCGGGCTGCCCGGCTTCGGCTGGCTCAGTGGCTTCCACAGCCTGTGGCTGCGTCTCGGCGGCCGGCTCCTCCGCATACAAGGACATCGGCATCACCAGGACAGACAGGCACACAAAGGCATAACGCAGAGGAGATACGGGGTTCATCAGTCGATTCCATAGGGGGTTGTTTTTGCCGCCGCTAAGTCGAGCGGTGTATCCACATATCCTAGCGGAAACGCCTGGGGATGTCGTTGACACCCACCGGATACACAGCCACGCAGGACAGGGTAAGATAACACCCGATGTTGTGTCGTCGCCGATCTGGCGCGAGGCACGCGAGGGGCCTGATACCCGGATGAGGATGGAGATGGTCACACCACGTCCCAGTCATTGCAATAAGCGAGCCTACGAATGCCTGGCCAGGCAGTTGCCCGCGCTGCATACAACCAAGGGCTTGCTGCGTGCCGCGGTGGCGGTGGCGATGCACGAGATGGATAAGGCGGACCCCGACGCCGTCGAGTCGCAGATCGACGAGCTGACCGCCAAGATCGATCGGCGGATCACAAGCTCCCACCCCAGTGCCGTTATGGCCCACGCCCACGACGTCCTCTTCGAGGAGCGGGGCTTCAAAGGTAACCGAGCCGATTATCACAACCCCCGAAACAGCTACCTGCCGATCGTCATGCGCACCGGGCGCGGGCTGCCGATCACGTTGTCACTGATTTATAAGTGTGTCGTCGATCCCCTGGGCGTCCCGGTCTATGGCATCAATGCGCCGGGGCACTTCATGGTCGGGGTCGATGGTTCGATGGCCGATCACGCGGTACGTGCCGTCACCATCATCGACCCGTTCGACGCCGGCCGGATGCTCTCGCCCGACGAAGCCATCGGGGTCTGCCGAAATATCCTGGGGGATGCCCCCATGCCTGAGGAACCGCTCGCCCAGGCATCCCACCAGGCCTGGCTCCTGCGAATCATCCAGAATCTGATTAACACCTTCACCCGGCTCGAGCAGCCCAACGATATGGCCGCCATGCTCGAACTCCGCGACCTGGTCCTGGAAAACAGCAGCGAAGCCTGACGCCTCCTGG
>CBDUNP010000410.1:0-2912 GCA_965368605.1 uncultured bacterium
GCCTATGACGGATTCGGGTCGTTCGGTCGGCTTGAGGCCGATCAGATCATCGCGCTTCAGCCCGCCTTCGTCGAGCTCGGTTCGCAGGACAACTCGGCGATGCCCCCGAGCTATTTCAGCCGGATGGCCGGCGCGTTCTACGCCTTCGCCCGCGCCGAGGCCGAGGGTTCCGCCGAGGCGCGTGAGCCGCTGCGGGTCAGCCTGGTCGATGCGATCGAAGCCAAGCTTGCTGCTACCGATTCCGAGCTATCCGCGCAGGACAGCAAAAGGCTGACCGACGCACGCGACCGGCTCAACGGTGCCTACGCCCGCGGCAAGCTAGTCGGCCACACCGCGCCAGAGCTGAACTTCACTTGGTGGTCCAACCCCAATGATGCCGAGGAATCTTATGCCAAGCTTTCAGACCTCAAAGGCAAGGTCGTCGTCGTTGACTTCTGGGCAACCTGGTGCGGGCCGTGCATCGGCAGCTTCCCTAACGTCAAGGAGCTACAGGCACACTACGACGGCTACGACGTCGTGATCGTCGGTGTCACCGCCATCCAGGGCGCTCATTACACCGGTGACGAGCGCGGCAAGATTGATTGTGCCGACGACCCAGCCAAGGAAATGGCGCTCATGCCTGAGTTCATGCAGGCCAAGGACGTGACCTGGCGCATCGCCTTCGCTGAGGAGCCTGTCTACAACCACGACTACGGTGTCAACGGCATCCCCCACGTCGCGATCATCGATCCGCAGGGCATTGTCCGATTCCGTGGCCTCCACCCCGCGATGCCGATGGAAGCGAAAACCTCCAAGATCGACGAGCTGCTGGCCGAGGCCGGCAAGCCCGTGCCGCCGGCACCTGAAACAGACGCTCCGGAAGACGCTGCAGCCAGCGCCGAGGGTAGCTGATCGGCCGGTCGTAACGCGTCCGTTCTCCGGACACGCCATTGTGATAGCCCATTAAAAAATCGCCTCCTTAGGGAGGCGATTTTTATTGTGATCAGGATGAAACCAGGTCGACCGGTGCCGGCTTAACAGCGACGCCTTAGCACCGCCAGCCCACCCAAGCCAAGCAGCGCGAGGCTGGCCGGTTCGGGGATGGCTGCGTTCGAGGTCGGTGGTGTACCCGCGTTCCAGTTCCCCAGGACCGCGTTCAGGTCGTCGATGCCGACGAACCCGTCGCCACTGGGGTCGGCCAGCGGATTGGCTGGCGGCACGTTCTGGTTCCAGTTCGCCAGGACAATGTTCAGGTCGTTGATGCCGACGAACCCGTCGCCGTCCAGATCGCCTTCAAGGGCAAGGGATGAGTGGGTGACGTTGAGTTGGATCGTTCCCCAGGCGCTTGGGAACAGTGCGTTCTCCTCGGCCTTGTAATGCTCAAATGCGCCCATCGGGGCGTTGATCCGCGGCGTGTCCGGATGATTTACCGGATTAAATGGGTCGGAGTTATCGACCAGGAAATGGATCGGCGCCATCAGGTACTCTTCCTTGGCCGTGTCGCCAGAGAAGACGGGCCCCGCCCCGGCCACCGCCAGGTAGTATTCACCCGCGGGCAATGCCTCGAAACGGTTCCAGTCAGCGCTAGGCCCGACGTTGTAGTGGTCCGACGCACGCCACCCAGCCAGTTCATCATCGATCACACCCTGGAGCGTCTCATTCCAGACGCGGTACTCATTCCAGATGCCGTTCTCATCCGGCCCGTATTTCTGGCCCGAGCAGACCGTATCGGGGCAATCGTTGACATGCAGGCCTTCGTACGGGGTCGTGGATAACGGGTCCGAGATGCCGCCCGGGCTGGTGTCCCAGTGGGGGTTGTCCGGCGCGTTTTGCATAAAGATCATCTCAGACAAACCAAGGCCGGTATTGGCCCGGTAGTGATCCGGGTCCTGCGGGTCCCACCCCGCGCCGGGGAACTCAGGCACAAGCTCGCCGTCAATATCCTTCACCGCGCCCGACTGAGCGACCAGATTGCCCGCCGCGTCGAACAGCGCCAACTGAGTCTGATTGACGCTGTTGACAAAAGAGCCGAATGATCGGTCGGGGTCCGGCCCTTCGCTGGAGATGTTTGTGCCGTACGTGTCAAATGTGACAGCGCTGTTTCCATCGGAGGTGTACTTAAACCAGTGAACATAAGGTTCCGGGCTCCCGCCGCCATTGCGCTGATGGGCCCCTGACCAGGTCTGGGTGTTATTCAGATCGACGATCAGATTCGCATTCACCGGGTCAGTCAGGGGATCGAACACAACGATCTCTCCCTGGATCAGCGCCGAAGCGGGTGTGCTGATGAAGCCGGCGGTGAGGACGGCTGAGGCTGCAAGTAAACGTGTCCGCATCATTCAGTTCTCCTGGAGGGTCCCTCGCGGGAACGCATGAACATAACTAGAGATAGACTAGTTGTAATACAGTATGGCACATAAGTTAGAGATCAACGCCGAGATTTCCTGAAAACAGTGAAATCAGCCTTATGAGATAAACTTATGTGTCCCGCCTTCTGTACAAGATCATACGTCATCTCCCTGAGGTGCGCCAAGAAAAACCCGCCTGCATCACTTAAAAAAGTGTTGCGCTATAACTCGGTTGTCCTGAAAAGCCGGTATGCGGACGACATGAAAACAGATAATTTAGTTTTATAATGAAATCTAATAATGATGTATTTGCTGATTGAAAAGGCCGTTGTATCGAGTATGATATGTTTCAGTATCGTGGGCTGGATATCTCACTTTTCAATATAGTGGCATCATAGTCTGTTTGATGACTTGGGCAGACCTCAATATCAAGGGCGATATGATGAAGCATAAAACGTGCCAGCCAACCTGTGGCAGGCGTGCATTTACACTGATCGAACTGCTGGTGGTGATCTCGATCATCGCGCTGCTGATCGGTATCCTCCTGCCGGCGCTGGGGGCGGCGCGGCGTACCGCCCGAAACGC
>CBDUNP010000411.1:0-2911 GCA_965368605.1 uncultured bacterium
CGTTGAGGTCATTGGTCCATAAGACGACGTAACCATCGTCGGCATCGAGGAGTTGGGCCGAGCTGCGGACCGCGGCGGTGATGCGTGCGCTGAGGGTCTTGTTCTTGACCACCAGAGAGCGGATGTCTTTGCTGCTGCTTGTGCCGTAGGTCACCGCCGAGAGCATGGAGGCGATGGCGGCACCGATCAGCCCGGTGATCGCCAGGGCCATAAGCATCTCGACGAGTGTGAGAGCGCTACTATCACGGCGGGCACGCGGGGTTAACAGCGCACGACGCGTGGCATCGCGGCCGTGAGGGGCAGCGGGTTTAGAGAACGGACAAAGGGTCACGACGCGGGCTCCTGGATGAATCGGCTTATGGTCCAGGTGCGGTCGTAGGTATCGGTGACGGTGACGGTGACGGTCAGGCCGTCGTGGTCGCCGCCGAGGTCGGGAAAGTTCTCAGTCGTGAAGTCGGCGGTGACGGATCGGCCGAAGCTCTGGTAAAGCTCGGGGAGTGCGGTGCCGGACTGGTCTTCGACGGCACCAACCGCCTCGGTGAATCCGTCGTAGTCATCGGCGGCGTCGAAGAGGTCACGCGAGGACTCGCCGGCATCGGGGCCGGCGGTCAGATCGCCGTCCGGGTCTTCGTAAGGCTTACTTAATATCTCATCAATCATCGCCTCGGCTAATGCGATGGCGCGCGAGGAATGCATGGCTTCGTAGGTGTGTGACTGGCCGGACACGATCGCCTGGGTCAGCGCCGCGACCGAGAACGCCAGCACCGTGACGGCGAACATCGTCTCCATCAGCGTGAAGCCGCTACGACGAAAACTATGCTGGCTGACCGATTGCATCGCGTACTCCCCTGCCCGACTAAGCACCTGTAAACAGCGCGGACCCCAAACCCGTGTGTACAAAAAACATCGTCAACCCCGACAACCCACTTAATCCAGACAAGCCGTCCAGCCGAAATTATCGGGCATCAGAAACCGCAGAATCCCTCCAAACCCACCCGGCGATCCCGCCGATATAGGACATGGAATGAACGCCCGCCCCTCTCAACCCGCTTCACGCACCACATACTCAGCCGAGCCTGTCGCCTCCGTGCGGGGCTTCACGCTGGTCGAGGTGCTCACGGTGGTCATCATCCTGGGCATCGCCGCGGCGTTGGCGGTCCCGATGATGGGCAACACGGCGTTGACCAAGCTCCAGGGCGCGTCCTCGGCACTCGTCGCCGACCTGGCGTATGCACAGATCGAGTCGCTGGCGCACAGTGAGGACAAGCGTGTCGTCGTCTTTGATAACCCCAACGACACCTACCACATCGCCCTGACCAGCGACACCGCCACGCCGATCACCAACCCGATCAACAAAGAGCCCTACCTGGTCGACTACGGCACCGGGCCGGCCGAAAGCCTCTCCGGGGTCACGATCACCGGCTACGACCTGGACGGCGACGACATGCTGGGCTTTGGCATCTACGGCGGGCTCGACCAAGCCACCGACGCCACCATCACCCTCGCCTGCGAAGGCTTCTCCGTCACCATTACCGTCGACCCCAACACCGGTGAGTCGACGATCGGGTCGATTAATTAGTCTCTGATTACGCTGGCTCCACCACCGTATATACAAACCACCTCGCCTTGGCGTTCTTGCGATTCTTCTGCCGCTCGAAGTAGATTTTCATCACGTGCCCTGACACCGTCCGCAGTTCCCACCAGTGTCGGCGTAGATAAACCTCGCTACCGGTGTTGTCCAGGCCGCTGGTTTTCCAGACCGCGAGAACTTCGTTGACGACGTATTCATCGTCCCGCCAGATAAACCGCTGCGGCAGGCCGGGCTCGCCGGTGCCCATCGTGCGTGTGTCAAACGTCCCCGGGACCGGGGCGATCGGCTCGCTGACGAATTGCTCGGGGGCGTTCTCTGGCACGCGGCAGGCTTTCGTGGCGTGGCGTTGTGTTACGTTGGGCGACGTTACGTTGCGCGGCCCCGACTCGTCGAGTCGGGGTTAAGTGTCGGAAGCGTCGTTTGCGGCGACGACGTGGTTGGTGAGTTTGCCGATGTTTTCAATCTCGACGGTGACCTCGTCGCCGGGCTTCAGGAAGACCGGCGGCTTGCGGGCGCTGCCGACGCCGGCGGGGGTGCCGGTCAGGATGACGGTGCCGGGCAGGAGGGTGGTGTCCTGGCTCATGAAGGCGATGAGTTCATCCACGGGGAAGATCATGTCGCGGGTGTGCCCGTCCTGCATCACTTCGCCGTTGAGCGTGGTGGTGAGTCTGAGGTTCTGCGGGTCGGGGATCTCGTCGGCGGTGACCAGGACCGGGCCCAGCGGGCAGAACGTATCGAAACCCTTGCCGCGGATCCATTGCCCGCCGCCGCCCTGCTTCTGCCACCACCGTGCGGAGACGTCGTTGGCACAGGTGTATCCCAGGACGTGGTCCAGCGCCTTGTCGCGCGGGATGTCCCGGCCGGGCTTGCCGATGACGACCGCCAGTTCGCATTCGTAGTCGGTCTCGGGCTGAGGCGAGCATGCGGGCAGACGGATCGAGCCATCGGGGTGATTCAACGCGGCGGTGGACTTCATGAACATGATGGGCCGTTCGGGAGCGGTGTCGTCGCCGCCCTCCCGGGCGTGTTCCAGGTAGTTCTTGCCGATGCAGAAGATATTGACCGGCTCGATCGGGGACAGCCGGGAGGCGATCTTCGCAGTCTGGCCGGTGGATCGGGGGGATTCGGTTAGGGGGGAGGTGTGGATAACCTCGGCGGACCCAGATCCTAATTCTTTGCCATATAAAATCTTACCGCTATCATCTACAAATCGGAGTATTCGCATCGCTGGTGTATCCTCAGGCGGTTTGCCGATATAATATTGTCGCCCCGCCCTGCGCGGGGTTGTTCGCATCAGGGCATAAGGATAGCCCATTTGGC
>CBDUNP010000412.1:0-2910 GCA_965368605.1 uncultured bacterium
GCCGCGCTGGCGGGTTCGGGGGTGGGGTATTCCTGGATACGCAGGATCGGTCCGGCCGAGCCATCGGTCAGGGGGAAGACCTCGACTTCTTTGGTGACGGTCAGGATGTCGCCGGGCAAGACCGGTTGGGAGAAGGTATCCAGCCAGAGGTCGCCCGTGCCCAGGCCGCCGGAGGTAAACGTGATGGGGGTGCCGTTGACCGAGAGCTTGACGCTGAACCAGGTGCTGACCCCACCGGCACCGACGGCATTGGGCAGGATGTGTTCGTGCCAGTCGTACCAGGGCTCATCCCCCGCGTTCTCGATCGTCTCGATCATCGTCAACAGGCCCGGCGCGGTCACAACGGCATTCGGGTCAATGATGCTCTTGCTCCACGGGCCGCCGGTGGGGTCCAGATCGATCGGAATCGGGGCGCTGGGGTCGCCGATGAAGACGATGGGGCCGGGTTGGACCTCGTGGATGGTAAACGGGCTGGTCGCCGTGCCCTGTGCCCAGGCGGTCGTACCGGTTGCCAATAAAGCGATGGCGAGGACGGGAGCAAGTATTAACTGTGTGATTGAGCGTGTCATGGTATTTTCCATTTCTGTGCTGATGTGTGCTTGTAGATGTCTTAGGTGGGGTCACTGCAGTACGCGTCGGGCAAGTCAGTTTCGTAAACGCCGTTTGGCAAGCAGGACCATCGAACCGACGCCGATCACTGCGGCGCTAGCGGGCTCGGGGGTCGGGTATTCAAGCATCTGGAACATGGTCTGATCGGGGGCCACGATGTTTGAGGTGGTGATCAGGTCTTTTTGAATCACGAAGATGTCGCCGGGGAGGACGGGCTGCGAGAAACCGTCGACGGTGAGGTCGTTACCGACGATGGTTTCATTGAATGTGATCGGTACGCCGTTGACCGTGATCTGCGTGACCGTGTCCCAGACAACGCCCAGCCCACCACTATTCAGGAGCAACTCGTGCCAGTCGTACCAGGGTTCGGTGCCGATGTTCTGCACCGTTTCGATCATGGTGAAGCTGCCGGTCCCGATGTACCCGGTGAGCGGGTCGCTCTTGATCGCTTTACGCCAGGGCGGGCCGGACGCGTCCAGGTCGATCGGGTACGGGGCTGGGCCGTTAACCAGGTCCAGCGGTCCGCCGGCGTAAGCAACGCCCGAGTTGTCCGCGATGTGAACCGTGCTGGGGCCGGACGCGGTGCCTTGGGCCATCGCAGCGGTGGTGAATGCAAGTGTTGCAAATAGAATAAGAAGCGTCGTATAGGTGATGCGTGTCATGGATCAAGTCCTTAAGTTGTGAGTTTCTATATCAAGTGAGTTTGGGTTAGTGGTGCAGGCGACGACGATTCAGGGTTGCCAGCGCCATGGTCGACATCAGCGCGATGCCGGCGGGCTCGGGCACGGGGCCGGGGATCTGTCGGATCGTGAAGCTGTCGATCCCGTCCGGCACGTCCACCGTGAACCGGAACGGCGGCGTGGTGAACGCCAGATACGGGAAGATGCCGCCTTCCGCGAGGATCGTGTCTTCGTTTGGTAATGACGAAGTCGGGAAGAACACCGAGAAGTCGCGTGGCGAATCCTCGTCCGGCGTATCGAAGTCCAAGCCGTCGCCGGGCGTGGAGGGAACAAAGTCAACCCCTTCACCAAAACCAAGCTCGATTCGGTAGGTATCCCAGGGGATCCCCGAGGAGTTGCTGACCCCCTCGATGAAGAGGTACTCCGTGGTCCCGCCGGAGTCGATCACCGAGAAGACGATGTCTGCTACGCCGTTGACGCCGTAGAAGTCTTTCTGCGTGACCACGATTTCGTTGGGGGAGGCGCCCACGACGTTGTCATTATTGGGGGCGACCGGCGGATCAACCGGCTCACCGGCGACAGACGCGATGCCGGATGACCAGCTAAAGCCCGTGAGTTGCCCCGCCTCCAGCGTGCCCGCACAGGCAAGTGCGGCGGCGGCGGCTGTGATACCGGTGATGGTTTTATGAATGTCCATGTCTATTTTCCTTGTATTGCTTAGTTACAGAGTGATTTTTGATGTCTACCCGGTAGCCGGGCGGGAGGAGGTGACCACCCAGTGCGTTTCTCAGCGCCTCTTGGCGATCGCACACAGGCCCAGTGACAGCAGCGCCAGTGATGCGGGCTCGGGAACGGGGTTGGCCAGGATGCTGGCGTTGGACCCGGCGTTCAGAGACGAGCTTGCCGCGAACTCACCCGGCGAACCGAACGAGGGTGCTACAAAGGGCTGGAAGTTGGTGACGGTGAACTCCCAGGTCTCGCCGGGCTGAAGGATTTCATCAACCGGCCCGCTCTCAAAGATCAGCGGGTTATTGATGCCGGGCGTCACCGTGCCGTCGATACGGTACGAAGTCGTCGAACCCACGAAGGTCAGGTCGTCGGTGTACCCGTCGAAGTTACCGACGCTCGCGCCTTCATCGGCGACAAAGAAGAGGTCCGTGTACGCGATATTTGAAAGGTTCGTGATCGTGATCAGCCATTCGTTGGGGATCCCGTCATCGGGGACGCACTCGAAGTGGACCGGTGCGAGCGTGGATTGGGTCACGGTAATCGCTAGAGCTTCGTCGATCGGGAAGACCGATGCTTCGCCGAGTTCATGAGTCAGCAGTTGTGGGCCGTGCGCGTCGCAGCCGGTCGGGTCGTCTGTGTAACGGGCCTGGATAGGTACGGCCGAGGCCTGCCCGGCAGCCATAAAGAGTGTCATACCGATGGCGGCCGCTGAGGTTCCGAGGGTGTTTCGTGACTTGATAAGCATGATTCAGTTCCTTGTGTGTCTGTGTATAAGAGTGTGGATTTCTAATAGTGGTTCTGGAAGACGGCTATGCTTCATTCGCGCCTCCCTTTGGCTCGGGAAAGGAAAGCCGCTCCCCCCAGGGCCATCAGCCCCAGCGTCGCCGGCTCG
>CBDUNP010000413.1:0-2904 GCA_965368605.1 uncultured bacterium
CTGCCGGTGCTGATGACCTCGGCAACGCTGGCGACCGACGCGGTGCATCAGGACGTTGACCCGGCGGTAACTCAGCGCAAGGGCGTGGACCCGTTTGCACACGTCCGCGCACGGCTGGGGTGTGAAGACGCGAGCACGTTGTTGCTGGGGTCGCCGTTTGATTACGCCAGGCAGGCGGAGCTGATCGTTGACCGCACGATGCCCGAGCCCAGCGCCCCCGACTTCTTCGCCCGGCTGTGCCCGGCGATCCTGAGCCTGATCGACCACACGGATGGTGGGGCGTTTGTGCTGTTTACCAGCTACCAACTACTGAGCAAAGTGACACAGGCGCTGCGGGATGACATCGGCAGCCGGGGCATGCCTTTGTTGGTTCAGGGTGATGGTGTGCAGCGTTCGGCGTTGCTGGAGTCCTTCCGAGCCGACCGGCGCAGCGTCCTGTTTGGGACGGACAGCTTCTGGCAGGGGGTGGACGTGCAGGGGGAGGCGTTGCGAAACGTCATTATCACCCGGCTGCCGTTCACGGTCCCCGACCGCCCGATGATCGAGGCTCGGACCCAACGCATCAAGGCACGCGGCGGCAACCCCTTCATGGAATACTCATTGCCCGAGGCGATCCTCAAGTTCAAGCAGGGGTTTGGTCGGCTGATCCGGTCGAAGCAGGATCGCGGGTGTGTGGCGGTCCTGGACAGCCGTGTCGCTACCAAGCACTACGGGAAGAAGTTCATCCACGCGCTGCCGGACATGCCCGTCCGCGAGCTGACCGGCGACGTGCTGTCGATGGACTGAGTTACTACTCATCCGCGTCTGTGCCCGAATCCGTGACTGGGCTTTGGGGGGTGTCGATGTCTTTAGAGTATCCGGGCGCCGGGTCGCGGTAGCCTTCCTTGAGGTACTTGTAGATCAACTCATTGGGGCCGGCGCCTTCCCATTGATCATCTCGTCCGTCGCGAAGCCAGATGACACGCAAATCGTCTGGGTTTGTGGGTAACGACTGCCTAAGGTTCACGACATCCACCGTCCAGTCGATCTCAACACGTTCAATCAAGTTCTCGAAACCAGATGGTGACTCAATGGAGGTGCCGGGTATGTAATAAGGTCGGAGGTCTTCCCAGTTACCAGGCCACGCACCGTTATTGGCTTCCATGTGCTGGATGACAAGTTCCGGAGCTACCCACATAGCGTAAGCATTGGGCACCGAAACACTGATGGAGACATATAAACTGTAAACAACAAAACCGACGATCCCTACGACGAACGTGATAGTCAAACCAATCCATGTTCGGGGACGGATTCCGGATAGCTTCATCGGTCGCTCTCGTCACTAAACCAATGTCGAGGCTTTTCCAAAGTCATCGCCGAACACGAACTCGCTGAACGGTTTGCGTGACCTTGGGGCCTGTTCTTTTTCGCGTAGGTCTTTCGGGAGGTCGTCGGCTTCGACGCCGTAGCCGATCGCGATGGCGGTCTGGGGCTCGAAGCCGTCGGGGAGGTTGTACTCGGCTTTCACCTTGTCCAGGTCGACGCCCGCCATCTGGTGGGCGAAGAGGTCCATGCTGGTGGCCTGGAGGACCAGGTTCTGCACCGCGAGGCCTAGGTCGTGCTGATGTACGCGGTTGTCGTTGTCGTTGCGGGTGAACATGGTCCGGGTCACGGTGAGGATCAAGACCGGTGCCTGCTTCGCCCAGTTCTGATTGGCTTCGACCAGGCAGCCAAGCGCCTTGGCGTAGGCCTCGGGCTGGTCCTTGGTGGCCAGGATGAAACGCCAGGGCTGTTCGTTGAACGCCGAGGCCGACCAACGTGCGGCTTCGAGTAGGCTCATCAGCTTGGATGTTTCCACGGGCTTGTCCGCGAAGACGTACGGGCTCCAGCGGCGCTGGATCGGTTCGAGGATCGGGTGTTCAACTTCGGCGGGCTTTTCCATATCTGTATCTTTCTCTGAGGTCAGTAAGTCATCCGCATGTGTTTTTTCACGATGTCCCAGCGGTTTACAAGATACCAATCCCTGAGCAGGTCGGCCTGGTATTGCTGTAATGCCGGGTCGTCGGTCGGTACCCAGCGGGGCGCCCCCTCCAGCAGATAATGGTTCAGTACACGCCACCAGCCATAGTCTTCCAGCAGGGGGATCAGGTCGTCGGGGGCTTCGCCTACGGGGTTGAGCAGGGCCTCGTAGGCATCGGCATCCGGCTTGGACAGCAATGCCATGATCAACGAACTGTGCGGGAGGTCGTCTCGGGCGAGGTGTGAGCGGGGGGTGAAGTCACCATAAGGGCCTTTGCCATGCATCCACATCCCAACCCAGATCCCCCTGGCGGCGACCCAGTCTGACTGCTCTTCAAGCACTTCGGCCAGCCACGCGTTCTTTCGGCCGGTGACACCCGCTAATAGCGCGCCGGTGATCTTCCGCGTGGTGTCTCCGGCCAGATACGCTTCGATCAGCGCCTCCTGTACATCGACCGGCAGGTCGCGTGCCGCCAGCACGCAGCCCACGTCGCGCAGTGGGGCGTCCGGTGATTCAAGCAGTCGGCGGATCTCGGCCTCGTCGTAGCTCCGGTCCGCCGGGGCGGACGGCAACTGATCGAGCCAGGCCGGCGCATCGACGCCGGGCGTGTCGGTCAGGTAAGCAAAGATCGCAGCGTGATGGGCGATCACCGCGTCTTCATCGTCAATGCCACGTGTAAACAGGTCGTGATAGGGCTTGGGTTGTTTGGCAGATTGATAGAGCGTCGCCGCGACACACAGGGCGTTGTAGCGTACGTCGGGGCTTGAATCCTCGGAGGCCTCCGTGAGGATCGATATCAGACGCTCGCTGTCTGCCTGCGTGCCCAGGTTGGTCAGCCGTTGCAGGGCAAGGATCACGCCCTCCTCGTTCCCCGACCGAGCGTTGATCCAGACCCACCGCAGGTA
>CBDUNP010000414.1:0-2901 GCA_965368605.1 uncultured bacterium
TCCAGCCCTTTATCCAGCCGGGCGTCGTCGCAGGCGTAGCTGATGCGGAAGTGGGTGTCGCGTTCGCTGAATACGCCGCCGGGGATGACCAGCAGGCTCTTCTCGATCGCACGTTTCACGAAGTCGGTGCCGGTCAGCCTCAGGTGTTCGGGGACTTTGGGGAAGGCGTAGAACGCGCCGCCGGGTGTGGTCAGTTCGTAGTGCCCGCTTAGCCGATCGACGACCTTGTCCCGCTTACCGCGGTAGGCCTCGACCAGCGCGGAGATGTCCACGTCTAACGCGATCGACCCGGCCGCCTGCGTCATCGACGGGGCGCAGACGAAGGTGTACTGCTGGATCTTGGTCATCGCCGCGATGACTTCCGCCGGCCCGGCGGCGTACCCAAGACGCCAGCCAGTCATCGCGTAGCTCTTGGAGAAGCCTTTGAGCACCAGCACGTTCGGGCTGTGATCCAACGGCGACGCCAGCACCTGCTCCCCCGCGTGCGTCGGGTCGTCGGTCTTCTCGTAGCAGAACTCGTCGTAGATCTCATCGCTGACCAGCAGCAGGTTGTGCCGATCCGCCAGCTCGGCGAGTTCTTTGCAGACCTGCTCGGTCGCGACCACACCGGTCGGGTTCGAGGGCGAGTTGAACAGGATCATCTTCGTCCGCTCGGTGATCAACGGCTCGATCCGCTCGGGGCGAAGCTGAAAGTCCGGGTAGGTATCGACCAGCACCGGCGTGCCCCCGGCCAGATTGACCAGGTGCTTGTACATCACGAAATACGGGTCCGGGATCAGCACCTCGTCGCCCGGCTGCACACAGGACAGCATCAGCAACGCCAGCCCGCCGGACACGCCGGACGTGATCAGCAGGCCGCTGTCGTCGCCGAGCAAGGGGAACCGGTGCGACAGCCTGGCCCGGATCGTCTCGGACAGCGTCGCGATGCCCTGCGTCTGCGTGTACTTATTAAACCCGGACTGGATCGCCTCGACCGCGGCGTGCTTGATGGCGTCGGGCACGTCGAAATCGGGCTGGCCGATCGACAGGTCGATGGGGTTTTCGAGTGTGGCGGCGAGGTCGAAGACCTTGCGGATCCCCGAGGCGTCGATCGCGTGTGCCCGGTCGGCGATGAAGCGGTTGGGATCAAACATGGATCAATGTATCCACCAGACAGGCCCCGCCGGGAGATGACTTGGCCCGACAGATAACAGGTGCGTCTGTTTACGTAATCAAAGCGTGCCCGGCACCCAACGCCCGTATCAGGCCGTCAGACAGCAACGGGCATGAAGCGTCACGGCCCTACTTCTTGTCATCGCCTTCGTCGGCGGCCTTCTTCTTCTTGGTCTTGGCGCCGGCGACGACCTTGCGGTTGCCGACCTTGGGCAGACCGATGGGGCTGTCGCCCTTGTCATCGAACTTGCCCTGATCGATCAGCTTGGCGACGCGTTCGTCACGGGTCAGGACGTTGCGGTGGCGGTTGAGGTTGCCGCCGGTCTTGAGGCTTCGGTCGATGCTCATGTCGTGTCTCTTGGGTCTTGTGGTCAGTGTCGGTCGTGTGTCTCAGCCGTCATGGCGGCTGGGGTGTTATACGTCAGGCTAATCGTCCAGCTCGTACTTGTCGTAGTACATCGAGCTGAGGTCGTCGCCCTTGCCGTTGTTCGCGGCCTTCCAGTCCCGGCCAAGGGCCTGCAGCCGGGCCCTGAACTTCTCCGCCTCGTCCGTGTCCCGGAACTGTTGACGGGTAAAGCCCCTTAGGGCGATCACCTGGCAGAGCCCCTTATTATTACGTGGACCGAGCATGACTTCAACCTCGCGTCCCGCCAGGAACGTCTGCAGCCGCCTGGCCTCGTCCACGGGGTAGATCGCCAGGACCAGGTAATTGACCCCCGGGGTGCGTGGATCGGCCGAAAGCCGGGTGCCCCGCTGGCCCGAAACCTGCCCGGATGAGCCGGAATCCACGGTACCCGTGCCCGTCGAGCCCGGTAAGCCCCCCGGCCGGATCGGTGGTGTGCGGTCGACCCCGTCCAGATTCGGCTCATAAATCGCGGTGACTTTCTTCTCAGCAGCGGACCAGCCCCGGCTGTGGCCGACCAGATACGACAGGATCAACAGCCCCAGCACGCCCCCCAGCAAGCACAACGCCATCCCTCGCGGCACCCGGATCAGCAGCGGCTCGCTGGCCCCGTCCCGCCAGGCCTCGACGATCGAGCGCCCAAACCCACTGATCCCGGAGCCCGGCCTAGGCCCGCGCCCGGAGGCTTGAGGCTTGTTCGCCGTGTTGCCCATGATCTCGAAAGGCGGCGTGTTGTCGTGTCGTCGTGCAGCCATAAGTCCGCTTTAGGATACCCGCGAATCGATTGAGAATACAGAATGAGTATAGCCGCGAATGAACACAAAAAGGCGTGAATAAGAAAAGACAAGGCCGGGGATGTGGACAGGATGACGGGATAGACGGGGTGAGGTGCTGTATCCCGGACGTGTCGTACACGACTCGTCAATCAGCCAGCCCGATCGCGCTGGCCGTCGCGTACGACCCGGTGTGACTGATGCTCAGGTGCCAGCCGGTAATCCCCAACTCCGCCGCTACCTCGGCACAACGCCCGTGCAGCCTCACGGTCGGCTTGCCCGAGGCCTCACGCACCACCTCCGCCTCGGTCCAGGCGATCCCATTGGACCAGCCGGTCCCCAGCACCTTCAGGATCGCCTCCTTCGCCGCAAACCGCCCCGCGTAATGCTCGGCCTGCCTCGCCGGGTTCGCGGCGCAGTACGACTGCTCCCCCTCGGTGAAGCAACGCTCAAGGAACCGCTCGCTGTGGTCCTGAAGCATCTTCGCCACCCGGGCGGTCTCAACGATATCGATGCCGTGGCCGATCATGTGCATGGGATTAGGGTAATGGGTCTGGGGGGCAGGGTCTAGGG
>CBDUNP010000415.1:0-2893 GCA_965368605.1 uncultured bacterium
CGGATCGTCGGTGTGATCGCCGAGGCGCCGTACCGCTATTGGGACGAGCCGTTGCACAACCGGTTTCGCAAGCATCACTACCCGCGCTGGCCGATCATCCCGCTGGCCGGTCTCTGGCTGACGCTGACCGCCAAGGGATTCACCCGCTTCGACCGGGCCGGGTACGCCCGCCAACTCGCCTGCCCGCTGCTGGTGATCCACGGCTCAGACGACACCCTCTGTCCGATAACCTCCGCCAAGGAGATCGCCCAAGCCGCCCCGGCGGGGGAGTTCATCGAGATCCCCGACGGCCGACACGACGACCTCCCGACCGCGCAGGAACCGGCCTATCGAGACGCCATCGCCGGTTTTCTCAAAAAGCTTTGTTAGGCCGACGGATCGGGTAAAATGGATGGCTTGGCCGCCCCGGATGCCCCCCCCCGGATGCCCTCCCGGATGTCCTGAATCATTCGCTGGGAATATCCCCGGCGGCCGTTGCCAAAAGGAGACCGCCCGTGACCCCCGCGTCCCAACTCACTTTGCCGGACCTCTCAAAATCGCCCACGATCGACCAGGTCGGCGTCGAGGAACGCGCGTCACGCTTCACCAAGCGCAGTATCAAGAAGGACTCCAAGGTTGCGGCCTTGAAGATGGTCCTGAGCATGATCGACCTGACCACGCTCTCCGGCCAGGACACCCCCGGCAAGGTCAAGCAGATGTGTTACAAGGCACGCCACCTCCACGACGCCGTGGCCGGCCTGCCACACGTCGCCGCCGTCTGCGTCTACCCCACGATGGTCCACGTCGCCAAGAAAGAACTCGACGGCACCGGTATCCACATCGCCTCCGTCGCCACCGGCTTCCCCACCGGGCAGTACCCGCTGGACGTCAAGCTCGACGACACACGCAAGGCCGTCGCCGACGGCGCCGATGAGATCGACATGGTCATCTCGCGTGGTAAGTTCCTCAAGGGCGATTACAACTACGTCTTCGACGAGATCGCCCAGGTCAAAGAAGCCTGTGGCGAAGCGCACTTGAAAGTCATCCTCGAGACCGGCGAGCTCTCGACCTACGACAACGTCCGCAAGGCCAGTGACCTGGCGATGCACGCTGGGGCCGACTTCATCAAGACCAGTACCGGCACGATCAGCCCCGCCGCGACTATGCCCGTCACGCTTGTTATGCTCGAAGCCATCCGCGACTTCTACTACCAGACCGGCAAGATGATCGGCATGAAACCCGCCGGCGGGATCGGCAACGCCAAACTCGCCATCCACTACCTGGTCATGGTCCGCGAAACCCTCGGCCAGGCTTGGCTTAACCCCGACTGGTTCCGCTTCGGCGCCAGCCGACTCGCCAACGACGTGCTCATGCAGATCGTCAAACAACAAACCGGCAGCTACCAGTCCGCCGACTACTTCTCGAATGATTAATACGGTCGGCTCAGTCCGCCGAGGTGAAAGATTATGACACAGACCGATACCCCCAAGCTCGTGTTCGATACCGACTGGTCCTACGCCCCCGCGCCCGAGACCGTCCCCGTCCAGATCGACGACCGCTACGGCCTGTTCATCAACGGCCAATTCGTCGACCCCGCCGACGGCAAGTACTTCGACACCATCAACCCCGCCAACCGTCAACGCCTCGCTGAGGTCGCCGAGGCCGGGCAGGCCGACGTTGATGCCGCCGTCAAAGCCGCACGCAACGCTTACGACAACGTCTGGTCAAAGATGCCCGCCCGCGATCGTGGCAAGTATCTCTACCGCATCGCGCGCATCCTTCAGGAACGCGCCCGCGAGTTTGCGGTCATTGAAACCATGGACGGCGGCAAAGCCATCCGCGAATCGCGCGATGTCGATATCCCCCTGGCGGCCGGCCACTTCTTCTACTACGCCGGCTGGGCTGACAAACTCGACTACGCCTTCCCCGGGAAAACGCCCAAACCTGTCGGCGTGTGTGGCCAGGTCATCCCCTGGAACTTCCCGCTGCTGATGGCCGCGTGGAAGCTCGCCCCCGCGCTGGCCTGCGGCAACACCGTCGTCCTCAAGCCCGCGGAGACCACCCCGCTGACCGCGCTCAAACTCGCCGAGCTGATCCGCGACGCCGAGCTGCCGCCGGGCGTGGTCAACATCGTCACCGGTGCCGGCGCAACCGGTGCGGCGCTGATGAGCCACCCGGATGTAGACAAGGTCGCCTTCACCGGCTCGACCGAGGTCGGCAAGTCGATCCTCAAGTCCATCGCCGGCACGAGCAAGAAGTACACCATGGAGCTCGGCGGCAAGGCCGCGAACCTGATCTTCGAAGACGCACCCATCGACCAAGCGGTTGAAGGCATCATCAACGGCATCTTCTTTAATCAAGGCCACGTCTGCTGTGCCGGTTCACGCCTGTTCGTGCAGGAGTCCGTCGCCGACACCGTCATCCGCAAACTCAAAGACCGCATGCAGACCCTGATCGTCGGCGACCCGCTCGACAAAAACACCGACATCGGCGCGATCAACTCCAAACCCCAACTCGAGAAGATCGAGTACTACTTAAAAGTCGGCCAGGAAGAAGGCGCGAAGATGTGGCAGCCCACCTGTGCCATCCCCGACAGCGGCTTCTTCTGCAAACCGACCCTCTTCCTCGACGCCAGCCAGTCCCACCGCGTCGTGCAGGAAGAAATCTTCGGCCCGGTCCTGGCGATCCAAACCTTCCGCACCGTCGAAGAAGGCATCACCAAGGCCAACAACACCCCGTACGGCCTGTCCGGCGGCGTCTGGACCGACAAGGGCTCCAAGATATTCAAAGTCACCAGCAAGATCCGAGCCGGCGTTCTCTGGGCCAACACCTACAACAAGTTCGACCCCGGCTCACCCTTCGGCGGCTACAAAGAATCCGGCATGGGCCGAGAGGGCGGCCTCCACGGGCTCAA
>CBDUNP010000416.1:0-2893 GCA_965368605.1 uncultured bacterium
CCGGGGTTGGGCACGGCGAAAGTGCCTCGCTCCTCCCAGACCTGCTGCCAGCGTGACTCGATCGCGGAATAATCGTAGGTATGGCTCATGATCCCGTTAGGATATGCCCTGACAGGCGGGGGGACAAAGCTGCAAGCGGGGCACCGCCGGTCACCAGTTGGCGAACCGTGCCGCGCGGGTCGCCCGGCCGATCTGTGCCAGGTAGATCAGGACCCCCAGCAACACGACGCCCCCCATCCAGCCGAACACCAGGTCCGGCAGCGGGATGTGGTAGCGCCTCGCGATCGGCGCCAGTATATCCAGTTGCATGACCACAAAGAGCAACGCCAGGTTGCACCAGAACACCAGTGCCCAGAAACACGCGAACCCGCTTAGGTAGCAGGCGGCGCGGATGGCCGCGGGCATCAGGTTCCTGCCGTTGCGGTGCCCCTCAAGCGCACCGACCAGCCCCGCGCCGGCGACCGCTGACACCGCGACCGCCGCGGTCAGCGCCAAACCCATCATGATCCCGCCCACACAGGCGGCGGTGATGAACTCACGCTTATCGAAATGCTCTGTCAGTCCGCTTATGTTTTCCGCCAGGGTTACCACCAGATACAGGACCCCGACCGCGACGGGTGAACACAACATCATCCACGCGAACGTGAAGACCAGGCACCTTAGATACGCCGGGTCGGGCGACAGGACGTGGAGCCGGCCCCCCAACGCGCTTGGACGCCGCACGGCTTGGCAGGTCTGTGCGAACCACCATAACACCCCGCCGGGTGGCCCGTTGCCCGGCCGATCGGCGGGATCGAGTGTTTTGCTAACTTTCTCGCCGCACTCCGGGCAGCCCTGATCGCTCCGCAAGCCGGCGAGTTCGTAGCCACACCCCCGGCAGCGCGCGGGCCAGCGCGACATCGCCACGGCCGTGTCACAGCCAAGACCGGCCAGCACGACACGCAGAAACCACAGACAGGTCGTCCCAAAAATCACGGCGGTCAGGATATTTTGCACCATGAAGGGATCGGCCCAACCGCCGTCAAAACGGTGATCCCTGACCCAGCGGTCCAGCCCTACCAACGCCGCGCCGCTGATAAGTGTGATCGTCACCAACTGCGGCGTAAGCAGGTACAGCCGGCGCAGCGATCGGGCGTAACTGTCACGAAACCGCTCGTCCCTGGCCGACCACGACATCGCGGTGGCGGCGGAAGCAGCCCAGAACAGTTCGATGCCCGTGAGGGTGAGCGCGATCGTCACCCAGGTGCCGGTTGCCTGCAAGGCGTCTGCTATCGCCTCGCACTTAAGGATGAGTTCGGCAAGATAGCTCTCGAGGTGTGCCCGGCCGTCGATTTCCTCCCAAACGATCAGGGCCGTCACCACGACCGGGACCAGCGCGACGCCCACGGCATGTACAACCCACGCCATCCACAGGGGCAGATGGTCGCCACGACGCACCGCCGCGGCCGGGCGCGACAGCGATATCAGGCCGACCCGCACGGGGCCGTATCGGTGTGGGTATTTAGGGCCTTGGTGTTTCAAGCGTTTCACGCCATTTTGAAGGGGATTCCGCACATTCCGCCACAGGATATCAGGTCGCGCGTCAGGGCCGTTGCGGCGACGGGTGGTTCTGCTAATCTTGCCGGGCTTTCCCCGGTTTTCCGGGTGACTTACCGACCTCAGGAGCCCGCCGATGTCTGACCGCGTTGAAACCGCCCGCCTGGCCGCCACAGGCCTCCGATCGTTCCAGCCCAATGCGGCAGGCACGCCCGTCCTCATCGGCTGCGACGGTTTCGTCGACTCGATCATCCAGGTCGTCGACAAGCGCACCGCCATCGATCAATACGACCCGATCCCCACCATCGATCGCTTCGGCGCAAGAATCTCAGCCGCCGCCGGCAAGAGTTCAAACTTCGAGCTGGTCAACACGCTCGACAAGCTCGGCGGCAACGGCCCGATCATGGCCAACGCGCTCGCCGCCGCGGGCCTGGGCGTCACCTATATCGGCGCGCTGGGCTACCCCGAGCTCCACCCCGTCTTCCAGGACTTCGCCAAAATCGCCAAGGTCCACTCCGTCGCCAACCCCGGCCTCACCGACGCGCTGGAGTTCTCCGACGGCAAACTCCTCATGGGCAAGTACCAGGCACTGGCCGACCTCAACTACGACACCATCGAAAACGTCATGGGGGCCGATACCTTCAAGCAGGTCGTCACCGGCAGCCGCCTCATCGGCATGGTCAACTGGACCATGCTCCCCCAGCTCGAAACCGTCTGGCAGAAGCTGCACGACGACACCCTCACCAGCGACACGGGTGGGCGAAAGCTCTTCTTCATCGACCTGGCCGACCCCGAGAAACGCACACGCGAAGACATCGCCCGCGCGCTTGGGCTCATCACCAAGCTCAACACCCACGCCGACGTCATCCTCGGCATGAACCTCAGCGAATCATCACAGGTCGCCGACGTCCTGGGCGTCTCGATTTCGGGCAACCACGAAGACGCCATCGAATCTACCTGCGTCGCACTTTGCGAGAAGCTGAACATCTACAGCACCGTCATCCATCCGCGAAAGTCCGCCGCCGCCGCGGTCAGGAAGGGTGATTCTATTGAGTCCGGCCGATACTTCGGCCCTTTCACCGCCAAGCCCAAGCTCTCCACCGGTGCAGGCGATAACTTCAACGCCGGCTTCTGCCTCGGCCAACTCGCCGGGCTCGACGTCCTGCAATCCATCTGCTGCGGCACCCACACCTCCGGTTTCTACGTCCGCAACGCCCACAGCCCAAGCCTCACCGAACTCGCCGACTTCCTGGAAAACCCGCCCCCGGCCGAATCCTGACCCCCGGAACCCCCACGAGGTTTGCCCCGTGATCATCGGGATTAACCGGTACGGCTTCGCCTGCGCGTCATCCCGACC
>CBDUNP010000417.1:0-2889 GCA_965368605.1 uncultured bacterium
AGGTTGCCGAACAGGACGAAGAAGAACGCCGACCAGATGTACTTGATGTATTTATCCGTCAGGTCGCCCAGCAGCGGGCGGGCCATCTCTTCACGCAGGAACACGCACAACGCCTCGAAGAGCTGCGCGATCCGCCCCTTGGTGACGTAGCCTTCCGCGGTGCTCGCACTCAGGGGCATCTTCGCCGCGACGTACATCAGCAGCAGCAGCCCGCCGACCAGCGCAACCAGGGCCATGAAGTGGTGGTTGGTAAACCAGTCCAGGCCGAACAGGGTGTGCGGCAGCACGTGGCTCATCGGATCAGGCGCGGCGTTTGGATCACCCGCGGCAAGCAGTAGGCTCATCGTCATAATTAATTCGTCTCCGGCACCGGCCCCGACATCTGTGTCGCAGCCAGGACGTGGGATGATATCAACTTCACCTCAACACCCAACACCAGCATGTACCAGCCGGCGATCCACATCAGCGTCGCCTCCCCGTGGCCACCTTCCGCCCCGCCCCCGAATCGGAACCAGGCCACCGCAAGCCCCCCGACCACGACCCGCACCAGGATGCTGACCATGAAGCCGTAAGCCCCGCCTTGGGCGCTGTTTCGTGACATCAGCCAGACCGGCACAAAGCCGGACAAGCCGATCGCCAGGCTGACCACCGCGCCCTGCAGGCTCAGGCCCGCCTGCTCGGTCAGCCCCAACCCATAAGCCAATCCCCCGAATACCGCCGACGCCGACACCAGCACGACCGCAATCAACGTCATGGACGCCTTCACGATCGGAAACACCAGCGGGCTGTCAGTCGGTTGTGTCATCGTGTCTATTGAACCGTGTTCAAGCACCCGGTCGTTTAGTCTGGCAGGCCTATCTACATCAGGAAGACCTTCACTCGCCCGGCGTTGATCCCCCACCCGCACCGGGCCTGCCTTTCTTCGGGAAAAGCATGTCCTTGGCAAGGTTATAAACCCCGCCCACCATCCCCAGCAACGCCCCGGTCATCGCCAGCCAGGGCCCGGCCTCCCACCGCTGATCCCCCAGGTGCCCCAGGTACGTCAGCACGCCGATGATCAGCCCGACCTCGATCCCCCGCCCGACCAGCCGCCAAGCACTGGGGCTGTATCCGTACGGGGTTGTCGAACCTTTTTTTACCATCGCCGGCCTCCCTGGCCGAACACCCGATTTTAAGCAAATAACTATTTAAAAAATAGAGATTTACAAAAAATAAGCCGACCTCCCGCCCCGGTCGCCGACCTCACGGTGGGGCAGATAGCCTAGAGACGCGTTACATGGGTGTCAAACAGCGATAAAACCCGATTTCCAACCCGGCACGACCAAACCTCCGCCCAATTATTACATAATTCAATCGACATCCGGCTATATTGGAGTATCATTAATAGATAAGCCCGCCGTTCACGGCTTAGCACACACCGCACCCCTCCGGGGAGGAGCCTAACACCATGCCGTTTTCTTTCCGTGCTGTACCTTCGGCCTGGACCGCCATCGCTGCCGCCGCAACCCTCGCCGCGACCGCACTGCCCACACACGCCGTCATCACGCTCGACGCCGACTTCGATCACGGCTCGCTCCAATCCTTCTCCACCGCGGGCAGCACCGTCAACCTCGTCGGCCGCGATAACTACTACGGCTCCAATCAGTGGCGCTGGGTCTACTTCAAGGCCTCTGGCGTCAACGGCATCACCCCCGACTTCCGCATCTCCGCGAACAACTTTGCTGGCGGGTCCTACGCCATCGCCAACCACAACTTCCGCTACAGCCTCGACGGCGAGAACTGGGTCCCCTTCGACAACCACGGCACCACCGGCAGTATCTTCAGCTTCTCCAACAACGCCGCCTTCAACCAGGACGAGGTCTGGGTCGCACACTCGATCCCCTACTCCTACGGCCGGGCCGCCGACCAGGTCGCTCAATACAAACTCAGCCCCTACGTCTCCCCCACCACCAGCGCCAACGCCGACCTGGTCATCGGGCAGTCGCCCGGCGGCACCGACGACCTGGGGCGCACCATCGCGCCGCTGGATATGTGGGGGTTCAAGCTCACCGACAACTCCGTCCCCGCTGCCGGCAAAACCAAGATCGTCCTGACCAGCGGGCTCCACGCCAACGAAGTCCTCGGCACCCACACCCTCGAAGGCACACTGGAGTGGCTGCTCAGCGACGACTCGCGCGCTTCCGAGCTGCGCAAGGTCGCCGAGTTTTACGTCTACCCCATGCTCAACCCCGACGGTCGATTCGCGGGCAACAACCGCGCCACTATCGACACGCCCAATCAGGACCCCAACCGCGACTGGTCCCCCACCATCCCCGGGCGCACCTGGCACGATGAGCCGGAGATCAAGCTCTCCGGCGAAGCCATGATGGCCGACCTCGATGTCGCCAACGGCGGCGAGGCCGACTACTTCATCGACTACCACTCCACCATCACCACCAGCGCCGACGCCGACGACTTCTTCTTCATCCACCCGGAAAAAGGGCACACCGACGACCCCTTCTGGGTCAATCTCCTGGACGAAACCGACACACTCACTTGGGAACAATCCACCAGCACCGGGCCCACCAGCGCCAACTTCGGCGAGACCGAACTCGGCGCACACTTTGACGCCACCTTTGAAACAGCCTTCCACCCCACGCGCGGCGTCGAGTACTACGAAGAGATGGGCAAAGACATCGGCGTCGCATTCTTCAACACACTCGCACGCATCAACGCCGACATCAATAGAGACGGCTTCGTCGGCATCGACGACCTGAACTTCCTGCTGAGTAACTGGAACACCAACGTCCCCACAGGCGACTGGGACTCAGGCGACATCGCCGGCATCGGCGACGGATACATCGGCATCGACGACCTCAACCAGGTCCTCGCCCAATGGAACGCCGGCAC
>CBDUNP010000418.1:0-2886 GCA_965368605.1 uncultured bacterium
CCCGACCTCGTCTTCTTTATCATCCAGGGCGCGTGAGATGGCGCTGGAGGCGATCCCGGGCATCGCGGTGCTCAGGCCGGCGATCCCTTTGCCGGGGCCGGGGGCCGGTGCGTCGCCGTCGGCGACGGCGGTCTGCATGCGTTTGCCTTTTTTGAGGTTGTAGCCGCACTTGACGCAGATGACCGCGCCGGGGTTGATCGACTGGTTGCAGGCGGGGCATCGGCCGGTCTGCGCGGCGGCCTGCTGGGCGGCGCTGGGCGGCGGCTCGACGACCGATTCATCGACGCCGGTCAGGTCCAGGTCGTAGGTGTCCGACTCGGCCTGGGACTGCTCGACGTGGGTCTTGGGCAGGGGGTCGATGGCGTCGGCGATCCGGCCGGGCACCATCGGGATGCGGATCCGCTTGGAACAGCTTGGGCACTGGGCCTTGCGGTCCGCGATCTTGGTCGACCACTGGAACCGCTTGCGGCAGTGCGGGCACGTGAAGTTCTTGCTTGTTCCCTGACTCATCTGGGCCCTGTAGAACCGATCTGAAAAGGTCTAGGCTCCTTTGCGGGTGGGGCGTTGTCAAGTCAAAGGCTTATATCGGCCCCCCAGGCGGTGGCCGCCTTGGCTTGGCGACGGTGGGAGACTATCCTTTGGCCCTAACTACAAGGAAGTGCGAGCCCCCCCATGACAGTACCTTTATTAGACCTCGGCCGGCAACATGAATCCCTCATGCCTCAGCTGAGGCAGGTGTTCGAGGACGTGACCCGGTCTGGCCAGTTCATCCTCGGTGAATACGTCCAGCAGTTCGAGACCGAATTGGCCCAGTACTGCGGGGTCAAGCACGCGGTGGGTGTCTCTTCGGGCACGGACGCGCTGCTGGTCGCGCTGATGGCGATGGGGATCGGGCCCGGGGATGAGGTTATCACCACGCCGTTCACCTTCTTCGCCACCGCGGGGTGCATCGCCCGGGTCGGGGCCAAGCCGGTCTTCGTGGATATCAACCCCCGGACCTACAACCTCCAGGCGTCGGACATCCCCGGGAAGATCACCGACAAGACCAAGGCCATCATGCCCGTGCACCTGTATGGGCTCAGCGCGAATATGGACGCGATCATGGAGATCGCCGGCGATCACAACCTGAAGGTCATCGAGGACGCGGCTCAGGCCTCCGGCGCACGCTACCACGACAAGCCCGTCGGTTCGATCGGCGACGTCGGCTGCTTCAGCTTCTACCCGACCAAGAACCTTGCCGGGATGGGTGACGGTGGGGCGATCACGACCAACGACGACGAGCTGGCCGAGAAGATGCGCCAGATTCGTAACCACGGCGCCGACCGCCCGGACCACTTCCCGACGATCGGCGGTAACTTCCGTCTGGACGGGTATCAGGCCGGGTTCCTGAGTGTGAAGCTGCCGTTCCTGGACGACTGGTGCAACAAGCGTCGCGAACACGCCGACCGCTACGGCCGGGAGCTGGAAGAGGTCGCGATCACCACGCCGTTCGAGAGCCAGAACCGCCACCACGTTTACAACCAGTACACCGTGCGCGTGCGCGGCAAGGGTATGCGTGACGGTTTGCGTCACCACCTGACCGCCTGTGGGATCGGGTGCCGGATTTATTACACGGCCCCGCTGCACCTTCAGCCCTGCTTTAAAGACCTGGGTTACACGCCCGGCAGCCTGCCGTTTGCCGAAGAGGCCGCGGACCAGGTGCTGAGTCTGCCGGCGTTCCCGGAGATGACGACCCAGGAGCAGGACGAGGTCATCGCCTGCGTCACCGACTTCTTCCTCGCAGAGTGAGGTTTCTTTGACAGACCGGCCCGATCAACCTGCCCCGCCTCTTGGAACCAAGGCCCAAAAGCCTGCGGCGGGGGAGCACGCCGACGGCGCGGGCTGGCGTCCTTACCCGGCGACCATGCTCGGGCCCGAGTCCGGCACGCTGGCACGCGAGCACCGGTCCGGCGGCGACACACTCGTCCGGTTGGATAACGTCTACAAGAGCTTCGGCACCCTCCGCGTCCTCAACGGCGTATCCCTGGAGATCAAACGCGGGCAGACCACCGTGATCATCGGCCCGTCCGGAACGGGCAAGAGCGTGATGCTCAAGCAGATCGTCGGGCTGCTCAAGCCTGACCGGGGCAATGTCTACTACGACGAGAAGTGCGTCAACAAGATGACGCCCTCGGAGCTTGTCGAGATCCGCAAGGAGATCGGGTTCCTGTTTCAGATGAGCGCCCTGTTCGACTCGATGGACGTCGGGCAGAACGTCGAGTTCCCGCTGGTCGAGCACACGGACATGACCGAGGCCGAGCGCGACGAGCGTGTGGACCGGGTGCTGCGGATGGTCGGGCTGTCTGGGCTGCAACGCAAGTGGCCCGGCTCGATGTCCGGCGGACAGCAGAAGCGCGTGGCGCTGGCCCGGGCGATCGTCCTGGAGCCGAGTTTGGTCATGTACGACGAGCCGACCACCGGGCTGGACCCGATCCGAGCCGACCTGATTAATGAGCTGATTATTGCCTTGAATACCAAGTTCGGGATCACCAGCATCGTTGTCACCCACGACATGGCCAGTGCCGCGAAAATTGCGGACCGGATGCTGCTTCTTTACGATGGAAATATCATCTGCGACGGGGACCCCGAGACGTTCCTGCGTAGTGAGAACCCGCTGGTTCAACGCTTCATTCAGGGACAGGCGGACCAGATCGAATTGGATTCGATTCAGCAGGGCCTGGGCGCGAAAGACACGGACGGTTAACAGGTCGGGAGCCACACCATGAAAGAAACCACGGTCAACACCATCGTCGGGGCCACCACCATCGCCGGTATCGTCGGCCTGGTCGGCCTGCTGATGCTCTTAGGCGGGTTGTCGCAGAACTTCGGCGGGGGGTATCAGATCAC
>CBDUNP010000419.1:0-2870 GCA_965368605.1 uncultured bacterium
CTTGAACGCGGTGCTGGGGAACTGGAACGCGGGGACGCCGCCGACGGATATCTCGAATATCCCTGAGCCGGGGACGGTGGGGCTGGTCGTTGTGTTGTGTGGTGCCGGGGTGAGCCGGCGACGTGAGAGGTCTTGAACCGCTAAACGGCAAGCCCGCGTGCGACACGTCAAGGTTTATCTGATTGATGCAGCAGGTTGGTCAGTCGTCGGTGCTTGATTTGTAGTCGAGCAGTGCGCGGTATTTGTGGGCTTCGTCGAGGTCCTGGTCCTGGTAATCCAAGGCACCCCATGAGCCCCACTTGTCGGGCTTGTCGACGAAGTTGAACGCGACGAACAGGCTGCCGCCGGCGTTTTCCCATTCGCGCATGTTGTCTAAGTAAATCTGGTAGATGCGCGGATGGCTCTGCACGTCGATCAGGGCGCGTGCCCAGGGCGGGTTGCCGCCGTGGGCGGTGTAGTGCTGGCCGCCTTCGTAAGCGATCAGCGGGATGTTACGGCCGAGCTTGTTGGACCAGTCGCGGGCGAGTTTGCCGTGGGCCTGATAGTTGCTGCGGACGCCGCGCGACATATCCTGGTCGGCGAGGTCGAGGATCCGGCTGGCGGTGGTGCTGGAACTGAGCAGCCCGCGTTGGCTGCTGGTGAGTGCGAAGTAGGTGGAGCAGGAGAGGGCGTCGAACCGGCCGTTGAGCGCCTCGGCGAGTTTCTCGGTGACCCAGGGGTTGTCCTTCTGGCCGGCGGCGACGCGGATGACGCGGTCGCTCTGCGAGCCGAACACGTCGCGCCAGATCTCGAAGTCACGGATCGACTCTCTGGCCCAGACCTGTCGGAAGCCTTCGGACAGCGAGACGCCGTCGGCCTTGGCCTTGACCCAGTTGTGCTGAGGGAACTGGGAGTTCCAGACCTCGTTGGACCATTCGATGTAGACGTTGAGGTCGGGGCGGAGCTGCTCCTTGACCTGAGTGGCGAAGCTGAAGACGTAGCCGTCGTCCGCCTTGTGGGGCATGCAGAGCCAGGGGTCTGCGCCGAGTTCGTTGCAGAGCTCGATCATGTATTTGAGCGCGACGCCTTCGTCGGTGCCCTGGGTGTAGTAGTCTTCATCGGGCAGGTCGGAGGCGGTGACGGCGTTGGAGCCGTTGACGCGAGCCCAGTCCATGAAGCGGATCACGCTGAAGGGTTTGAGGCGTTCGATGTACAGCGGGTGGAACGATGACTCTGCGTTCTCAAACCCGGGCAGCCAGAGCTTGATGTTGCGGACGGGGTTGGTGGGGTTGGACGAGTCGACGCGGAGGTAGATACCGCTGTCGGTCGGGGTGACGTCGAGGGTGATGCGTTTGCCTTCACGTTTGATGACGCGGGCGTCCCGGCCGAAGGCGAGCTCGCCGTCGCCCTCGTAGGTGCAGGTGTAGTAGCCTGCGGGGTAGGCGCCGTCGGTGTCGATCATCGTGATGGTGTGGGCGGCCTGCCCGGGCTTGAGGATCGGCCAGCCTTCGCTGTTCAGTGCGAGCGATTCGCCAGAGTCCCAGGGGGCGGACCCGCCCGAGTAGGTGGGGAGCCATTCCCGAGACTGTTTCATGGCATCGACGAAGACCCACTCGCGCGTGTAGTAGGTGACCTCGGCGAGGTTCATGCCCAGAAAGTTACGCGACTTGGCGGTGGGCAGGGGGTTGTCGTCGCCGGTGCGCGGGGTGGACGGGGTCTCGTCGGTGGGTGTTTCTTCGGTGAAGGTGTCGATGGGGTCCAGCGGGAAGGGGCCGTCATCGTCGGACGGAGCGATCTGGAAGGTTCGTGTGACGGAGTCGGCGGCGAAGCTGCCGGAGTATGCGGTGATGTTGAGCGTGTACTGGCCGGCGGGGAAGCGTGTGACGTCCCAGACCGCGCCGTCGCCGAGCATGACGTAGGGGGCGTAGCGTTCGATGCTGGTGAGTGTCTGAGGCCCGTCGAGGTGGAAGACGACACGGGAGGGGGTCCCGCCGTCGATGTTCGCCTGGACCTGGACGGGGTCGGTGAGGACGTCGCCGTCGTTGACACCCTGGACCGACTCGATGGTCAGGTCTTTGACGATGGAGAAGCGGATGATGCGGAAGTCGATGCAGCGGTGGTTGTGGATGAAGAAGGCGTGGAGCGTGTAGTCGCCGGCCTGTGCGGTGGAGGTGTCCCAGCCCTCTTCGCCGAAGAGTTTGTAGGGGCCCTGGCGAGCGGTGTAGATGAAGCCGGAGGGGCCGTCGATCTGGTAGCGGACGTCGTAGTCGGCGTTGTCTTTGAGTTCGGCGACTTTGGTTTCGACGTGGATGGTGCCCGAGACGAGCGCGTTCTGCTCGGGGGCGATGACTTCGATGATGTGACCTTTTTCGGCGCGTGATTGTGCGCGAGAGTCTGCCGACGTATTCGCAGGCAGGATGCTCAGCAGGGTGATGCCGAGGCAGAGGATGTAAGGCAGGGTGAGGCGACCGCTTGATCGTTGTGCGGTGTGTGTCATAGAAAAAATCCTCTCCTGAGGTCGGCGTCTAAGATTGGCCGAGCCGTCGTGCTGCGTTTTAGTTTGAGTGAAGCGCGGGCCTGCGGGTTGGGGGTACTGCGGGGGGGTTGGTTGTCGGTGTCCCTGGTCGGGCCAAGGGTACGCGTCGCCGCCCGGAGCGGTCCGATAACTATAACAAGACGTGGGTGGGATTGCATCTTAAACCCCCCAGATTAACGGGGGATTTGGTGTTTTTGTGAAAAACATCAGGGCGAAGGGTTGGGGTGGGGTGGGGTGTGTGGGAGGCGTTCGGGCGGGGGGACTCCTTACATATAGATGTCCGGTTTGTGTGGGTGTGGTTACAGGCGTTGGGGGGGGAAGATATGGCGCGGGGGTGGAAGGGGGGCCGGCGCCC
>CBDUNP010000420.1:0-2864 GCA_965368605.1 uncultured bacterium
GCCGTCACAGAGTATTTTGTGTTCCATAGACCACTGATACCGACCCTGCGCCCCGCCGTCAAGACCGCCCCGCCCACACCGCACACCGAAACGCATCGCCCCCACAACAAACTTCACCACGAAGCGCCGCATCATGGGCGCTCGCCGCCCCGGAGAACCTACCGCAACCCCCAAGCCCCGCGACTTGTCGCGCCGGTCGAATCCCCCACCACGAAACCCTACCCGCGCAAAAGAAAACCGGCCGCCCAAAGGACGGCCGGTGTCAATGTTGTAGGTAATCAGGTAAGCAGGCTCACCCGACCCGGGAAACGTGTCCCGGCTTACTCGCTGGCGACGTCTGGGTCTTGGTAGCCCCAGCTTTCGTAACCCAGCAGCGCGTTGCTGTTAACCTGCCAGGTCGCGGTGTTGCCGATGACGTCCAGCTCAGAGTTGGCGGTGTCTTGCTCATCCTCGAACAGGCGGTCGGCCTCGATGTTATCTGCCGAGCCGTACTTGGTATCCAGAGCGTCTTCGTTCTCGAACGAGGCGCTGCCGTCGCCGCGACCGACGCTGCCGGCCCACTTGGCGTCATCCTCGGTCGTGTGGATGCTGTAGATGTCATCGTAGTTCGACCCGATAGAACCCGTGTCAACCCGTGCGCGGTCGGCGATGAGGACCGCCTGGGTGTTGATCGACTGCTTCCACTCGCGGGCACGGCCGGTCTGGTTCGGACGGATCTTGTCGGTCGCACTGGAAGGGCTGGTCGCACCGTCGTGGATGTTCAGCAGCGCGAACGAGTAGTTGTCGCTGGTCACTTCCTGGGTGGTCCAGTTGGTCTTGGTTTCCGAGGGGCTGATGGCGTATTCGCCGGTGAAGGCGTTCTGGTCAAGCATCAGCCAGAAACGGGCCTCGACCGTGGAACCATCGCCGGACGCACCGGTCTCGGAGGTATTCGCGTTGCCGTTGTCGTAGATGATGAAGCCCTTGCTGGTCGTGCCGGGCATGCGTTCTTTGTTGCCGCCGGCGTAGGTGACCAAGCCCTGGACGATGCCGCGGACCTGCGTGGTGCTCTTCATCTGGCGTGCCGCACGGCGAGCTGCGCCCAGCGCGGGCAGCAGGATGCCGATCAGCAGCGCGATGATCGAGATCACAACCAGCAGCTCGATCAGTGTAAAACCTTTGCTACGTTTCATAACATTCGCTCCTAAATCAATGTGTAGTGACAAAATCACTGTCAAACCTTTTGAACGGTTCGGCTTCGGTGATCTTGAATACGGAAGGGCCTATTCTCTCCCGCATGCAATCGCATACGGTAATGGATAGACAGATAATGGCGTGTTTGGCCTTCCCGATACTTCAAGCAATCGACACCGACTCGTTCGTTTGGGGTGAAACGTTCACCCCTGTCAGAATCATACCTTATTTATTAATAGTTGGCAGGTCTGCAGGCCCCAGAAACTCCCCCGGATTGCCCCCCAGAAACCCTGACCAACACAAGATATTGTAGCAGACCCCACCCCCGAATGCCTAGCCTGAACCCGCACAATCACTTAAAATTGCATAATAATATAGCATATATGCACTTATATGGCGTATAATATCGTGTATTACCCTCCTGCGACTCACCCCCACCCTGCTATCATGCCCACATGCCTGAGCCGACCCAGCCCCCCTTAAACCACCGCCCAAGACGCCTGCGCCGCACCCCCGCGATCCGCCAGGCCGTCCAGGACACGTTCATCCCCGTCGGCGGGCTGGTCTACCCCCTGTTCGTCGCCGAGATCGACGCACCCAGGCCCATCGCCTCGATGCCCGGCATCAGCCAGCTCCCGGTCGACACCGCCATCCAAACCATCAAAGACCTCGCACGCGACGGCCTTAAACAGTTCATCCTCTTCGGCGTCACTCCCGCGAAAAAGAAAGATGCGGTCGGCAGCTACGCGGCCCATCCCGACGCGCCGGTTAACCGCGTCCTCCAAGCCGTGCGCAACGCCGGGCTCGACGTGGTTATGCACGCGGACCTGTGCTTCTGCGAGTACACCGACCACGGCCACTGCGGCGTCCTGCACACCGATGCACAACAACCCGGCAGCCCGGTCGTCGACAACGACGCGACCCTGGCGAACCTCGGCAAGACCGCCGCTGCGCTCGCCTCGTTCGGCGCGGACGTGATCGCGCCCTCCGGGATGATCGACAACATGGTCGGCACGATCCGCAGCGCATTGGACAACGCGGGCCATCAACAAACCGCCATCCTCAGCTACGCCATCAAGTACGCCTCAAGCTTCTACGGCCCGTTCCGCGACGCCGGCGAGGGGGGCATGGCCTTCGGCGATCGCAAGAGCTACCAGATGGACTTCCGCCGAAGCCGCGAGTGGCGTACCGAACTAAACGCCGACCTTCAGCAAGGCGCCGACATGGTCATGGTCAAGCCGGCGATGGCGTACCTGGACATCATCAAGAATGTGCGTGAAGCCTGCGACGTCCCGGTCGCCGCCTACCACGTCAGCGGGGAATACGCGATGCTCCACGCCGCCGCCGAAAAAGGCTGGCTGGACCTCAAGGAAACCGCCCTCGAATCCACCTACGCCATCCGCCGCGCCGGGGCCGACCTCATCGTCACCTACTTCGCCCCGCAGTTATTGAAGTGGCTATAAGATTGAACCGCCAAGACGCGGAGGACGCCAAGAAAGAATAGCGATTTAGCCGCGAATGAACGCATATAGACGCAAAGGTTGGATTGAATACCCAACCATTGATATTTATTTGCGTTCATTCGCGGCTTATTACTTGGCGTCCTCCGCGTCTTGGCGGTTGCTCTTCCTATAAACCGTACTCCCCCCACCGCCGATCGACCAGTTCTTTCACCGCCGGGTCCATCTTCA
>CBDUNP010000421.1:0-2863 GCA_965368605.1 uncultured bacterium
CCGACTTCTTCGACCGTGCCTTCGAGCCCTTCGGTGACGATCCAGTCGCCGACGGTGAAGGGCTTGTCGAAGAGGACGGTGATGGAGCCGAAGAGGTTTTTAATCGAGTCCTGCGCGGCGAGCGAGACAGCCAGGCCCGCGATGCCCAGCCCAGCGAGCCAGCCGGTGATGTCCAAGCCAAACACGTTCTGGGCGACGAAGAGGGTGAAGACGACGACGAGGAAGACACGCAGCGCCTTACGGACCAAGGGAACGACCTGGTCGTCGAGCTTGCTCTGTGTTTTCTCGCTGAGCCTGCGCAGTGCGGCGTCGATGACCTCGACGAGGTTAAACAGCAGCCAGCCGACGGATAGGATCAGGAGGAACTGGATGATGTTGTTGGTGAACGTGGCGAGTCTAGGCTCGCGGTAGACCTGGGTGATGCCCAGCCACAGCCCCAGGCTCAGGCAGGCGAAGCTGGCGGGGCTGGCGATGTTGTCGAGCGCGATGGCGCGGACCTGCTGCTTGGCGTTGCTGCATTTCTTGGCGGCGTTGCGGAGGATTGACTGGATGATTTTTCCGACGAGCAGGCCCATAAAGATCGCGCCCAGGAGCGTGGCCCAGGCCCAGGTGTGTGTGTTCTGGAAGGTCGGGCCGACCAGGACAAAAAGGTTTTCACCGGGGAGGGTCTGCTGGTCGTGGTAGCGTGGGGGGAGTAGCTCGGTGCTTTTATATAGTTCGGGGATATCCTTGACGGTCTGGCGTGAGAACCGCCAGAGCCCCTGATCGTCGGCCTGAAAAATGATGCTGCCTTTTGGGGCCCTGCCAAGGGGGGCTAGTTTATCCCACATCCAGTCGTACTCGGGCGTGGGGAAGAACTGGTGTCGGGTGATGGGTTGGGCGTCGGGGGTGGGCTGGATGTCCAGCTCCTTGGGCAAGGTATCGACATCGATCCGGCCCAGGCGATTCACAAAGTCTAGCAGCCAGTGTGCGATGGCTTGTTGTTCTTCTGTTGAGTAGTCACCGGGAAAATCAAAACAGGCCAACACATCCGGCCAGGCGCTGTCGTCGCCTTTGTCGACGCGGTTGATTGCGTCGAGGAACGTGGCCATGGTCGCGCTTGGGCTGGTGCGCTGGTATGTCCCATTCGGGGTGGGGAGCAGTTCATCGGGGATCAGGTCGGTGACGACCTGGGTGTTTGGCCGCGCAGTGGAGGCGGAGTCTGCGGGGGTGGGGTCTTGTGCCTGGAGCGTTGCGGTGCAAGCGAAGCCCAGCAGGATCGGGACAACTATATAGATCAGGTATTTTTGCATGGCATAACCGTAGGTAGGTTGGCGTTTGAGATGGGGCCTACTTTACCGCAACCGTGACGTGGGGCAACGCGAACGCACAGGGAGGCTTGTGCGGGTTGTACCGGTTATAGGGGTTATCCGGGTCAGGCCGGTTGCTCTAGTGGAAAGGGGTGTGCCGATTATGATGGGTGTGGCGGTGTGGCCGGGGCGCTTCGGGGCATCCGTAGTGCGGGAGTCAGGGGCGATCGATGACGGTGACGTTGCGTCGCCCGTCGTCTTTGGGAGGCCGCGGCCCGGCGGCGAATGGGCGGGTGAGGGATCGCCAGGCCGAGGCGACTGCGCTGAGGATCAACAGGCAGGCCATGCCGATGACGAGTGCGGCGAGGGTAAGTGCGATAATCGGCACGACCACAACGATGAGAGCGGCGGTCAGGGCGGTTTTCGTGACCCAACTGGGCTGTTGGCTCACGCGCGTGTACCACATCCCCGCGCCGGGGTGACGACGGCGGACCTCTTCCTGAAATCGAACATGCCAGTTCATGTCACTATCGTAGCCCCGGTAACTGGGAGAGACAACGGGGGTCCGCAAATAGTTATACGCCTGTTTTTGCCGTTTAGGTTTGGCTGGTTGTCATAATCGGAACTCGTGAGAGGGCTGTGGCGGTGGTGTGGTTATAAAGGCTTAAGTTGGTTTAAGGCAGCGTCGATAGGTCAGCTAAGGGCCTAAACCCGGCCCCGTCCCCCCGGTGTTGTATACCGGGCCGATCCCAGGAGTGGAGGAGAAACATGACCCAGCCAGAACAAGCCCCAGACCAGGCCGCCGCCGCGACCGCGCCAGGCGCAGCAGGAACCCCCGGTGCGCCCGAAGCACCCGACGCCAAGCAGATCGAAGCGATCGTGCAATCGGCGGTGCAGGAGATCAGCCACATCGCGACCCTCCCCGAGGTCACGATGAAGATCATCCAACTCGTGGAAGACCCGGACTCGACGGCGAACGACCTGAACAAGGTCATCAGCAACGACCCGGCTCTGGGCGCACGTATTTTGAAAGTTGTGAACTCAGCGTTCTACGGCCTGCCCGGTCAGATCGGTTCGATCAACCGTGCGATCGTGCTGTTGGGCCTGAACGCGGTGAAGAACATCGCTATCGCCGCGAGTCTGGCCAAGCTGTTCCGTGGCGGGAAGATCTCTGAAAACTTTGATGCCCGGGACCTCTGGTCGCACGCGATCGCCTGCGCCTCCGGTACTCGGCTGCTCGCCAAGCACGCAGGCCTGGGCCTGCCGGACGAGGCGTTCCTGGCTGGCCTGATCCATAACATCGGAATTATGGTGGAGATCCAGGCCCGACGCGCGAAGTTCGTGCAGGTTATGGAGAAACTTGAAGCCGAACCCGAGACGACCCTCCGTCAAGCGGAGCAGGAAATCCTCGGCGCAACCCATGAGCAGTTCGGTACGGCGTTGTGCAAGCTCTGGAAGTTCCCGCAGAGCTTCCAGTACGTCACCGGGTTCCACCACAACCCGATGGACTTGAACGAAAAGAACCGCACGCTGACCGGCCTGGTGCACATCGCCGACATCCTGGCGGGCAACCT